>NZ_CAJMZF010000006.1:0-281330 GCF_905220245.1 Paraburkholderia sp. J63
ATCCGCGCAATAACCCAAACAACCATTCCGAGGGCGTTATGAACCATCCCAACTTCACCGATCCCCGCCTCGACCCGTCCCGCACGATCCGCGCGCCGCGCGGCAGCGAGAAGGTCTGCAAGACCTGGCTGGCCGAAGCCGCCTACCGCATGATCCAGAATAATCTGGACCCCGAAGTAGCCGAGCATCCGCACGCGCTCGTCGTGTACGGCGGCATTGGCCGCGCTGCGCGCAACTGGGAATGCTATGACCAGATCCTCGCGTCGCTGAAGGATCTGAACGAAGACGAAACGCTGCTGATCCAGTCGGGCAAGCCGGTGGGCGTGTTCCGCACCCACGCCGACGCCCCGCGCGTGCTGCTCGCGAACTCGAACCTCGTGCCGCACTGGGCCACGTGGGAGCACTTCCACGAACTCGACCGCAAGGGCCTCATGATGTACGGCCAGATGACGGCGGGCAGCTGGATCTACATCGGCTCGCAGGGCATTGTTCAGGGCACCTACGAAACGTTCTTCTCGGTCGCGAACCAGCACTTCAAGGGCGACCCGAAGGGCCGCTGGATTCTCACGGGCGGTCTCGGCGGCATGGGCGGCGCGCAGCCGCTCGCGGCGACGATGGCGGGCTTCTCGATGATCGCGGTGGAATGCGACGAGACGCGCATCGACTTCCGCCTGAAGACGCGCTACGTGGACCGCAAGGCGAAGACGCTCGACGAGGCGCTGGCCATCGTCGAGGAAGCGAAGCAGACGGGCAAGCCGGTTTCGGTGGGCCTGCTCGGCAACGCGGCCGACGTGTTCGCCGAATGCGTCGCGCGCGGCATCACGCCGGACTGCGTGACGGACCAGACGAGCGCGCACGATCCGATCAACGGTTACCTGCCGCAGGGCTGGACCGTGGAGCAGTGGCGCGAGGCGCAGAAGGTGGCGCCGGAAAGCATCGTGAAGGTGGCCAAGCAGTCGATGGCGCACCAGGTGAAGGCGATGCTCACGCTGCAGGAACGCGGCGCGGCCACGCTCGACTATGGCAACAATATCCGCCAGATGGCGCTGGAAATGGGCGTGGAAAACGCGTTCGATTTCCCGGGCTTCGTGCCGGCGTACATCCGTCCGCTGTTCTGCGAGGGCAAGGGTCCGTTCCGCTGGGTGGCGCTCTCGGGCGATCCTGAGGACATCTACAAGACCGACGCGAAGGTCAAGGAGCTGATCCCCGACGATGCGCACCTGCACAACTGGCTCGACATGGCGCGCGAGCGCATCGCGTTCCAGGGCCTGCCGGCGCGGATCTGCTGGGTGGGCGTGAAGGATCGCTACCGTCTGGGCCAGGCGTTCAACGAAATGGTCAAGAACGGCGAGCTGAAGGCACCGGTCGTGATCGGCCGCGACCACCTGGACACGGGTTCGGTGGCGAGCCCGAACCGCGAGACCGAATCGATGAAGGACGGCTCGGATGCGGTGAGCGACTGGCCGCTGCTCAACGCGCTGCTGAACACGGCAGGCGGGGCGTCGTGGGTGTCGCTGCACCACGGCGGCGGTGTGGGCATGGGCTTCAGCCAGCACTCGGGCGTGGTGATCGTGGCGGACGGCACGCAGGCCGCGCACGAGCGCCTGGGCCGGGTGCTGCTCAACGATCCGGCGACGGGCGTGATGCGTCACGCGGATGCCGGCTACGAGCTCGCGCAGCAGACGGCGCGCGAAGCCGGGCTCAAGCTGCCGATGCTGGGCAAGTAAGCGGTTTGCACGCACCGCTGGCGGGGCGGTGCGTGTGATGGACAAGAAGGGCGTCGCGTGGCTGGAATGGCTGCGCGGCGCCCTTCTTGTTTACGGCGACACCTGTCGTCTTCTGCAAACTCCATGTGCACAAAATGCACTGCCTCCCTGCCTGCTTGCTGCCGCATATTGCGATACAGGGCGTTCAGCCGCGCGACCTGTGACGCGGCATCTTCGATCGACCCGATTCGCGATCGGGTTCATCGAGGCTAATTCAAGGAGGAGACGGCAGTATGGCGAAGTCGAAAAAATGGCATTGCATGATTCCCCTGATGTTGCTGGCCTGTCACGAGGCGCGTGCGCAGTCCAGCGTCACGCTATACGGCGTGGTCGACGAGAGCATTCGCTACATGACGCACACCACGGCGGCAGGCGACTCGAAGGTGCAGATGGGCAACGGGGGCGTGTCGGAAAGCCGGTGGGGCCTGCAGGGCGTGGAGCCGCTTGGTGACGGCTGGACCACGTTCTTCAAGCTCGAGAACCGTTTCTATAGTAATAGCGGGCAGAGCGACGCATCGCTGCCGTTCTTCAACGAGGCACAGGTTGGCGTGCGCTCGACATCGTTCGGACAACTTATTCTGGGGCGGCAGTACAACGTGATGATCGAAGGCATCACGGTAGGCGGATATGGCAGCAACCCCTGGATACCCTACGATTTCAGCTTCCAGCCGGAAGTGACGCTGACCGGCGGGATCTGGACGAGCAACCAGGCGCAGTATCAGATCCGGCTGCACGATGTGATGTTTTCCGCCGGCTACGCGTTCGGCGGCGACGCGGGCCATCTGTCTTATGGCAGCCAGCTCGGCGCGGCGGCCGCGTGGTCGCCAAAGAATGGTCCGTTCAGGTTCGGTGGCGCGTATCAGGTGTCGAAAGACTCGCTCGACGGCGCCACGGCGAAGGCGTGGACCTTCGGCGGCTCGTACACCTGGGACCATACGCGCTTCGCGCTTGGCTATATCGTCGATCAGAGGGACCGGGGCTTCACCGACTTCGCCAACGGTCCTTTCACGACAGCGGGGCTCGTCGCGACGAAATACACCGATTTTTCGCGGCGCCGGATGATCATGGGCGGCATCACGCAGGAACTCGGTTACGCATGGCATCTTGCCGCGAACGTCTGGAGGACCCTGCAAGATGGCGTGACGCCAGCGAAGGACGGTTCGGCGTGGCAATACCAGCTCGTGGCCGACTATAACCTCTCCGTGCGGACCGACCTGTATGTCGAAGCCGATTACGCCCAATACAAGGGCGATCTGATTGGCGCGCAATTGCAGGGCATTCAGAGCATCGGCACCGCGCAAAAGGGCACGCAGATCGGGATGTCGGTGGGGCTACGCCATCTGTTCTAGTCCGGCGGCGCCATGGCCTGGAGCTCTCAGGCAACTGGCGCGGCATGAACGCCGCGCCTTTTTCACTGGCTTCACTCGCCGCCGTTTGCCGGCATCGCGCTTACCGTTTGGGCGACGGCGTTCTTCAGCCTGCGCGCCGAGCGCTGCGGATCGAGCAGCGCGTAGCCCGCCGCGCCGCTCGCGAGCAGCAGCAGGCCGGTGACGGCGAAGCCCAGTTCGTAGCCTTGCGCACCGCGCCCGGCGCCAATCAGCTTGCCCATTGCGAATGGCCCCAGCAGACCGGCCAGCGTGACCGCCGAATTGGTGATCGCGAGCATTGCGCCCCGGCGCTCGGCCGGCACGACTTCGGCCACGAACATTGGCCCGAACGAGAAGGTCTGGATTGCGAGCGAACTGGCGATCGCCATCAGCGTGACCTTGGCGAGCGGTGCGATGCCGTTGAGCGAGAGCAGGAAGTAGGCGAGCCCCCCTGTCACGCACACGCTGCTGATCAGTGCGCCGCGCGCGAGCCGCGAGGGCAGGCCCCGCGCGAGCATGCGTTGCGAGAGCAGCGCGAGCGCGATGCCGACCGGAATCTGCGCGGCGACTTGCAGTGCGAAGATCCAGCCGGCTTCGGTAGCCGGGAAGCCGAACACGAGACGCAATAGGCCGGCGTCCACGTAAAGCCGATCGAGATGACGGCGTAACCGACGAAGCATTGCAGCATCACGCCGATGATCGTGCGGTCGGTCAGAACCGCCAGGTAGCGCGCGCGGGCCATCGCGGGCCGGACGCTGGTTCCGTCCGCTATGGGACGCGCGGCGCCCGCGCGCTGGTGCGGTCCAGTCCCGCCCACGCAGAGCCAGAGCACCATCCACGCAAGACCGGCAATGCCCAGTGCGAGAAAGGGCGCGTGCCAGTTCCAGTGCTGCGCGAAGTAGGTCAGTAGCGGCCCCGAGGCGATGACGCCGGCCGTTGCGCCTTGCTGGACGAGGGTCGTGGGCAGGTTGCGCTCGTGATCGTCGAACCAGCTATAGACCACATGCAGAGCGAGCGGAGAGGCGGGCCCTTCGCCCGCGCCCAGCAGGATGCGGCAAAAGAGCAGGACTGCGAATGTTATTGGCCAGCCGAGCGGCAATTGCGCGAGCGCCCATGTCAGCGCGAGCGCGGCCATGAGCCATTTCAGGTTGCAGCGGTCGGCCACGAGCCCCGTTGCGACGCCCGAGAGCGAGAACAAGAGAAAGAAGGCGCTGCCGACGAGGCCGAAGCTCGCCGGGCTCAACTGCATGTCGTGCATGAGCGGAACGGCGACGAGCCCGAGCACGGCCTTGTCGGCGAAGTTGATCGCCATGAACAGGAACAGTGCGCCGACGACGATCCATCTGCGGCCGCGCCGGCTGCGAGTCTCGACCAGGGGCGTTGCAGCGGCAAGCGTGGAGTGGTCTGTCTCAAGCATTCGATACTCCTGATTGAACCCCGCGGGAACGTCAGCGCTGCGGGATTGCGATACGATCACGGGCGATCCCGACGTTTTCTCACCTGTTCCGTGCGGGAAATAGCAGAAATGCCGGCTATTTGACGCGGTCCCAACGACACATTCAAGTGCAAACGCTGCAAGGAGAGCTTGCAAAACATGCATGACATCAATTCTCGCCGGCTTGCTCACCTGGTCGCGCTCGCCGAGGAAGGGAGCTTCGCCCGCGCCGCCGCAAAGGCTCATTTGAGCCAGTCGGCATTCAGCCGCAGCATTCAGGCGCTCGAGGACGAACTCGACATCAAGCTCTTCGACCGGGCCGCACGCGGTGTCGTCATGACCACCGCGGGCAATCTGCTGGTGGCGCGCGCGCGGAGGGTGCTGTTCGAAACGCGGTGCCTCTATCGCGACGTGGAGCTGCTCAAGGCGCACGAGTTCGGTGAAGTGCGCGTTGGGCTGGGGCCTTACGTAGCCGTCGTGCTGCTGCCCGCGCTGATCGTCCAGTTTTCGCGGCGCTTTCCGAAGGTCAAGATTGCGGTCGAGGTGGGCGAGGCCGACACGCTGCTCGGCAAGCTGCGCGCCGAGCAGCTCGACCTGCTCGTGGCCGACCGGCGCCTGCAGCCCGTGGCGCCCGATGTGACGCTGCAAACGCTGGAGCGCCACGAGGGCGCGTGGTACGCGCGCGCGGGCCATCCGCTGCTCGCGCGCGAGGCCGTGCCAATTGCGGCACTGCGCGAGTTCCCGCTCGTCTCGGTGCCGATGCCGTCGTTCGTCAAGGATGCGTTGTACCGGCTCTTGCGCATGCGTTCGCACGAGCCGATTTCACTCCAGGCGGAGTGCAACGACATTGCCGTGCTCAAGGCGGTCGTGGCCGGGAGCGACGCGGTGTTCTTTGCCACCGCGTCTTCGGTGCGCGCCGATGTCGAGAGCGGCCGGCTTGCGCGCCTCCCGCTCGCGAATCCGCCGCGGCTCACGCTCGATTTCGCGCTCATTCACCTGGGCGAGCGCACCCCGTCGCCCGCGGCGGTCTCCGCCATGGAGCTGGCGGGGCAGCTCATGAACGCCGCCGCACGCTGAGCGCGCCACCCGATATTACGCATGCCCCGGCATGCAGCCACCGCGGGCACGGTTGACAAATCCGCATGGCTCGCTCACTATCCGGAATCCAGATTCCGATTTTCCGATCGATATGACAACGACAGCAACGCAAGGCCGCAAGCGTGGCCGCAATGCCGCCGCGGCGCCACGTCAGACGCGCAGTCAGGAAGGGCTTGCGCGCATGCTGGAGGCCGGCCGGGAGTTGATCGAGGCGAGCGGCAATCTGGACGACCTGTCGATCAACGAGATCGTCGAGCGCGCCGGCACGTCAATCGGCGCGTTCTACCGCCGCTTCGAGAACAAGGACGTTTTCTTCGAGGTCGTGCAGGAGAGGGTCTTGACCGAGAATCTCGGATTCGTGCGCGAGGAGCTCGCCACCCACGCCGCCTGGCGCTCGACCGACGCGGGCGTGCTGGCCGACGCCGCAATCGGCCTGTACGTGCTCGCGTTTCGCCGCAATCGCGGCCTGTATCACGCGTCGCTGCTGCGCTCCTCGCAGCGCAAGGACAGCTGGGACGCCATCAGGGAAAGCAGTGACGAGGTGCTGCGGCTGATCGTGCCGCGTATCGTCGGTGCGTTGCGTGAAGCGCGAGGCCGCGCGGTCAAGGCCAGCATGCTCGATTTCGAGGTGCGGGCGGCGCTGCAGCTCATGATTGGCCTGCTGGTCAATAGCGTGCTTCATGATCCGGGACCGCTTTCGCTTACGAGCCGGCGGCTTGGTCCCTATCTTCAGATGCAGTTCCGTCGGTGCCTGGGCTTGCCCGACGCCTGACGGTTTTTTTTGAACATAAAACGGAATAGAAATTCCGGTTTCGTTATGGCGATCGGCGATATGTCTGAGACGGAAACGGCGGGAGCGAGACGACAGAGATGAACGCAAACGGCAATGCAATCCAGTTCGACTATGTGATCGTGGGCGCAGGCTCGGCGGGCAGCGTGCTGGCTGCGCGGCTGGCCGCGCAGCGAGGCGTGCAGGTGTGCCTCATCGAAAGCGGGCCCGCTGAAGATAGCGTGCTCGTGAAGTGCCCGGCGGCGCTCGCGGCGGTGGTGCCACGGCGCGGCAAATACAACTGGGCATTCGAGACGGTGCCGCAGGCCGGCTTGCTGGGCCGTCGCGGCTATCAGCCACGCGGGCGAGGCCTCGGCGGCTCGAGCCTGATCAACGGAATGATCTACACGCGTGGGCATCGTTCGGACTACGACGAGTGGGCTGTGCTCGGCAATCGCGGCTGGGGCTACGACGACGTTCTGCCGTATTTCATGCGCGCCGAAAACTACGAGGGCGGTGGCGATGCGTGGCACGGCACGGGCGGCCCATTGAGCGTCGCGTCGTTGCGCGATCCGAATCCGGCCGCACAGGCATTTGTTACGGCGGCCACGCAGGCCGGCTACGCACGCAACGACGACTTCAACGGCGCAACGCAGGAGGGCTTCGGCCTCTACCACGTCACGCAGCGCGGCGGCGTCAGGCACAGCACCGGACAGGCGTATCTGCGGCCCGCGATGTCGCGCTCCAATCTGACGGTGTGGGCCAGGACGCAAGCGCTGAAGCTCGTATTCGATGGCTGCCGCGCGAGCGGCGTCCATTGCCGCGGCGAGTCGGGCGACTTTACGATCGGTGCGCGCCGCGAGGTCATTCTCTGCGCCGGAGCGTTTCAGTCACCCCAGCTTCTCATGCTCTCCGGCATCGGGCCCGTGGAAGAGCTGCGCAGCCACGGGATCGCCCCGCGTGTCGGGCTGGAAGGCGTGGGCCGCAATTTGCAGGACCATATCGACTACATCGCGCTCTATCAAACGCGCGAGAACTCCGTTTTCGGCCTCACGCTGCGCCAGGCGTTGCGCATGCCGCGCATGGCTCGCGAATGGCGGCGCGAAGGGCGCGGCGCGCTCACGACCAACTTCGCCGAAGCAGGGGGCTTCGCCCGCACGCGCAAGGCGCTCGGCCGGCCCGATATCCAGTTCCATTTCCTGATCGGATTCTCGGACGACCACGGCCGGCAACGCTACTTGGGCCGCTATGGCGTGAGTTGCCACGTTTGCGTGCTGCGGCCGAAATCGGTCGGGCGCCTGACGCTGGCAGGGATGGATCCGATGCTGCCGCCGCGCATCGACCCGAACTTCCTCGCCGCACAGGACGACGTGCAAACGCTGATGGACGGTTACCGGATCGTCCAGACCATCATGAATCAGCCCGCCTTCGCGCGCTACGGGTTGCGCGACATGCACCCGCTTGCGCAAGGACCGGACGGCCAGGATGGCGAGGCCGCGCTCGAAAACCTGGTGCGCCGTCGCGCGGATTCGATCTATCACCCGGTGGGCACCTGCCGCATGGGCGCGGACCCGCTCGCGGTCGTCGACGACCGGCTGCGCGTGCATGGCATAGCGGGTCTGCGCGTGGTCGATGCCTCGGTCATGCCCACGCTGATAGGCGCCAATACCAACGCCCCCACCATCATGATCGCCGAAAAGGCGGCCGATCTCATTCGTCAAGGAGACATTGCATGAACCGCTGTTGCACCGATTTTTCCCGCAAGCCCGCGTTCGACGCCCCTCACGTGGGCGAGCCGCTCGACGTTGCTTTCGACGCGGGCGTGAACCTCGCGTTCGCCGTCGCCGCGCCCACCGTGCCCCCGAAGCTCACCGGGCACTCGCGCCGCATGGCGCAGCGCATCTACCGCGTGGCCGGGCGCGTGTATTGCGCGGTCGGCTATGCGCTCGCCAACATCATCTTCGTGGTGGGCGACGACGGCATCGTCGTGATCGACGTGACGGAGGCCGTGTCGTCCGCCCGCCAGATTTATGAGGACTTCTGTGCAATCGACCCGCGCCATCGCGAGCTGCCGGTGAAGGCCATCGTCTATACGCACAATCATACGGACCATACCGGCGGCGTGCGTGCCTTCGCCGATGAGGCGGCGCTGGAGTCGGGCCGCGTCGAGATCATCGCGCACCGCTCGCTAATGGAAGTGGTCGCGAACAACGCGAATCTCGTCGCGCCGATTCTTGGCACGCGCTCGGCGTACAGCTTCGGTGCGCTGTTGCCGCCTGGCGCCACGGGCAAGGTGAACGCGGGCATCGGGCCGGTGCTCGTCGCGGAGCCGGCGAGCTTCCTCGCGCCGACCCGCGTCTTCGACGATAGGCTCGACATCGTGCTGGCAGGCATGAATTTCGAGTTTCACCATGCCCCCTCGGAAGCCGATGACGAAATCGTGATGTGGCTGCCCGATCTCGGCGTGCTGCTCTCGGCGGAAGTGATTCAGGGCGAGTGTCTCGCGAACGTGCATACCTTGCGCGGCACGCGCTACCGCGACCCGGTGCGCTGGTATCGCTCGATCGACATGATGCGAGAATTCGGGGCCGCGCACATGGTGCCCGCACATGGCCGGCCGGTGTCGGGCGCGCATGCGGTGGACGACGTGCTCTCGGTTTATCGCGATGCGATCCAGTTCATTCACGACCAGGCGATCCGCCATATGAATCGGGGCCTCGGGCCCGAGGAGCTGGCTGAGGCGATTCCCGCGCTGCCGCCGCATCTGGCCGGGCATCCGTGGCTGGGCGAGTATTACGGCACGGTCAAGCATTCGGTTCGCCAGGTCTACTCGGGGCAACTCGGATGGTTCGACGGCGATCCGGCCACGCTCGATCCACTGCCGCGCCGCGAGCGCGCTCGCCGTACGATCGGGTTGATGGGCGGCACGCGCGCGGTGCTCGACGCCGCGCAGGCAGCGCTGGACGCAGGCGACTGGCGCTGGGCGACCGAACTGGCGGCGCTGCTCGTCTGCCTCGATACCGCTGACGAAGCGGCGCGGCACATCAAGGCGCGCGCGCTGCGCGAACTGGGCTATCTCACCGAGAACACCAACTGGCGCAACTGGTACCTGAGCGCCGCGAACGAACTCGAGCACGCGTATGACGATCTTCCGTTCAGGGGCGCGGCGGCGCTCGCTTCGACGGATGTGTTGCGCGCGCAACCATTGTGCAACCTGTTCCAGGCTTTCAGCGTGCGCATCGATCCGGCGCGCTGCGCCGATGTGCGCATGACTCTGGCGTTCAGGATCGCGGATCGCGCGCAGACGTTCGCGCTCGAGGTGCGGCGCGGCGTATTGCAGATCCACGAAGGGACGCATCGCGAGGTCGACGTGCAACTGGCACTCGATTCGCAGGCGCTCTATACGTTGCTGGGCGATCTGGCGGCGCGGCTGCCGGCCGCGCTGGCCGACGGCAGCGTCGTGTTGGAGCGTGGCACGCCCGCCCAGGTGCGGGCGTTCTTCGACTGCTTCGAGCGGCCGGCCGGCCGCATGCCCGCGCTCGCGGCGCGCTGAAGCGACAGGCACGGAACGCCGGAGGGGAAGATGGAAAGGGTCTGGACCGGGGCGATTCCCGCCGGCGTTCCGGTGGAACACGATGTATCGCACTACGAAGCGAACTGCGAATCGCTTGCGACATTGCTGGAGCAAAGCTTGCGGGCGCATGCCAACGCGTGTGCTTTTGTCTGCATGGGCCGCGAGCTGTCCTATGCGGAACTCGATGCGAGGTCGCGTCATCTCGCGGGCTGGTTCCAGATGCAGGGGCTCGAGCGCGGCGCTCGAATCGCCGTGATGTTGCCCAACTTGCTGCAGTTCCCCATCGCGCTTGTCGCGATCGTCCGCGCGGGCTATGTCGCCGTCAACGTCGATCCGCATTGCGCGGCGCTCGAACTGGAGCATCGGCTGGCCGACAGCGGAGCGCAAGCCATCGTGCTGCTCGACACGTCGCTCGCGACCTTGCGGGCCGTGCGGGCCAGCACGGCGATCCGGCACGCCGTGGTAACGTCGGCGAGCGAGATGGTGGGGGCACGGGGGCCCGCGCTCGCGGGGGAGAATGGGGGCATGGCCTGCATCGGCTTTTTCGCGGCGGCGGCAGAGGGAGCCGAGGCGGGCTTCAGTCCCGTGAGGCTCACCGCCGGCGATACCGCCGTCTTGCAGTACGGCTGTGCCGCCTCTGGGGCCTGGAAGAGCGTGACGCTGCTGCATCGACATCTGATCGCGAATCTGCTGCAGTGGCAGGCGTGCTGCGAGCCGGCCCACCCCTGGCGCACGGAAATCGATCAGCCGGCTACGGTGGTTGCGTTGCCGCATCAGAACCTGTTTGGCTTGACGATGTGCTGCCTGCTGACGATGCGCCGCGGCGGGCTCGGAATCCTGATGCCCGACCCCAGCGACGTGCCGGGCATGATCCGGGCGCTGCGCGGCTACCGGGTCCAGGCGTTCGCCGGTATCGAGACGATCTACGAGGCGCTGTCGAGCGAGCCGGAGTTCGCCGCGCTCGACTTTACGCAGCTCGTGCCGGTACCGGCATCGCGGCTCGCCCTTCACGGGTGTGGCCTCGAAAGCCACGCTGGCGCGCCGGAGCCCATTGACCCGGCGCGTCTTGGCACGTGGCGGGGCGAGGGGCTCGAGCCCGCTCTTCAACCATGCGTTTTCCGCATGCTCCCCTCGACAATTAATCGTTTGTGATGCCTTTATCGCCCAGGGATACTGCCTCCATCCCAGAGCGGCAACGAATCGGCGTCACATCATGCGATCAGATTACAACTTCATTGACGGGCAGTTTCTTGAAGCGGACGGAGAGCGCATCGCCGTCTACAACCCGGCCAACGCCGAGCTGATCGGCCATGTGAGCGCCGCCACAGCCGCCGACGCCATCCACGCGGTCGAGGCCGCGCAAGCGGCCCAGCGCGCCTGGCGCCGTCTGCCCGCCGCCGAACGCGGCGCGATCCTGACCCGCTTTGCCGACGCCATCGATGCGCGTTCCCCCGTCATTGGCGCGGCGCTCGCCGCGGAGTCGGGCAAGAGCGTCGCCGACGCCAGCGCCGAAGCCCATTACGCCGCCGAGATCCTGCGCTACCACGCGCAATGGGCGCGCCGTATCGAGGGCGAGGTGATCCCGAGCGACAGCGCCAACGAAAATCTGATCCTGATGCGCGAGCCCATTGGCGTGGCCGCATGCCTGATCCCGTTTAATTTCCCGATCTACACGCTGCTGCGCAAGATCGCGCCGGCGCTCATCACGGGCAACACCGTGGTGGCGCGCCCGAGTAACAACACGCCGTGCTCGGCGTTCGAAGTGGCGCGCGCCGCCCAGGACGCGGACCTGCCGCCGGGCATTTTCAACGTGCTGGCGATGGACCACGATACGGCTGCCGTGCTGTGCACGCATCCGGGCGTCGGCATGATTACGCTCACGGGCAGCGTGGGGGCGGGCCGCAAGGTGCTCGACTACTGCAAGGAAAACATCGCGAAGCCGTCGCTCGAACTGGGCGGCAAGACGCCGGCGATCGTCGAGGACGACGCCGATCTCGAGGCCGCGGCCACGGCCATCGTGCGCTCGAAAACGACGCATTGCGGCCAGCTCTGCACGGCCATCGAGCGTGTCTATGTGCATCAGTCCGTGCATGCGCGCTTCGTGGCGCTGCTGCGCGAGAAGATGAGCGCCGTGGATTTCGGCGATCGCACCGCCGACGCCTCGCGCATGGGGCCGCTCGTCAATGCGCAGGCGCGCGCCTCGGTCCATGCGATGGTCGAGCGCGCCGTGGCCGAAGGCGCGGTGGTCGAGACGGGCGGCTATCTGCCCGAAGGCGCGGGCCACTTCTATCCGCCCACGCTCCTGAGCCACTGCCGCCAGGACATGGAGATCGTGCAGGAAGAGATCTTCGGTCCGGTGCTGCCGGTGCTCGCTTACGAGACACTCGACGATGCCCTTCGCATGGCTAACGATCACCAGTTCGGCCTTTCCTCGGTGCTCTACACGGAGCGCTATCGCTCGGCGCTGCGCGTCGCGAACGAGATCGAGGCGGGCGAGCTCTACGTGAACCGCACGCCTGCCGATCCGTACCAGGGCTTTCACGCGGGCTGGAAGCGCTCGGGTCTCGGCGGCGACGACGGCAAGCACGGCATGCTCGAATTCACGCAGACACGCCTCGTTGTGATGCCGTTCTGATACTTCGTTTTCCTGATCGAATGTGTTGAAGGGCGTTCTCTGCAAAGAACGCCCGCCCGAAAAGAAGCAGGCCGCCGACCGGCGAGCCTGCGAAATGGAGACAGTCTTGCAGAAGTCCATCGCCAAACCTCAGGCGCCGGCGGGTTCGCCGCGCCCCGATCTCTCATCGTTCGCACAGGCCGCCACCGGCTCGCCGCAGCGCTACGTCCAGTTGCTGCTGCTCGTGCTGGCCGCGGGCGGCATCTATCCGCTGCTCTATTTGCGGCAGGTCTATCAGACCACGATGCTCGATGTCTTGCACATCGACAACACGCAGTTGGGCTACCTGTATTCGGTGCTCGGCATCGTATTCTTTATTTCCTATCTGCCGAGCGGCTGGCTGGCCGACCGCGTCGCGCCGCGCCTGCTGATCTGCTTTTCGCTGATCGGAACCGGCACGCTGGGCCTCTGGTATTCGACGGCGCCTGCGTTTCATGCGCTGCTCGTGATCTTCTGCTGCTGGGGCCTCACGACGGGTCTCACGTTCTGGGCTTCGGTGCTCAAGCGCGTGCGCATGATCGCGGCGCCCAATGAGCAGGGCCGCTTTTTCGGGCTGCTCGACGGCGGGCGCGGGCTGGTCGAGGCGCTGCTCGCGACGGCGGCGCTCGCGCTCTTTGCCGCCGCCACGGGTTCGGGGCGCGGCGAGGCCGCTGGTCTGCGCCACGTGATTTATATGTATTCGTTCACGTGCATCGCGCTGGGCGCGGTGATGACGTTCTTCAAGGACCCGGCGCCAGCCGAAGCCGAAACCGGCAGCAAAACTGCCGATGCATCCGATGTAGCCGATGCAGGCGCGAGCGGCTCGCTCTGGCACGATCTCAGGACGCTTGCGTCGATTCCGCAGCTCTGGCTCATGGCCGCCGTCGTGTTCTGCGGCTATCAGATCTTCTGGGCGACTTACAGCTTCTCCGCGTATCTCCAGCAAGGCGAACTCCATATGAGCGTGGTGGCCGCCGGCATGGTGACCACGGCGAAGCTCTGGATGCGGCCGATTGGCGGCATCGGCGGCGGCTTTCTCGGCGACCGCTTCTCGAACCTGCGCGTGCTGATCTGGGCGCTGTTCCTCGCCGTCGCGGGCCTCGTGGGCCTGATCCTGCTGCCGGCCTTGCGCAACGTCGCGCTGCTGGGCGCCGTCGTGCTGTTCATCGGCCTCATGACCTACGCGATTCGCGGCCTGTACTGGACGCTGCTCGACTACTGCGCCGTGCCGATGCGCATTACGGGCCTCGCGATCGGTCTCGTCTCGCTGATCGGCTATTCGTCGGACATTTTCCTGCCGCTCGTGAACGGCTATTTCACCGAGCACTACGCGGGCCTGCTCGGCTATCAGTTCTATTTCGCCTACGTGGCGAGCATCGGTGCGATCGGCGGTATTGCCGCGCTCGTGCTCAAGCGTCTGTCCCATTCCCACTCTGCCTGAATCAGCCTGAACCATGAAAGTCGTCGCCATGCAAACGCATGTCGTCGCGGTGCCTCCCCCGCACCTCGGCGGCATGTACTGGATCTTCGTCACGCTGCAGACCGATTGCGGCATCGAGGGTGTCGGTGAAATCTATTCCGCCACCTTCCATCCCGACGCGATGGTGCCCGCCATCGAGGACGTGTTCACGCGCTACCTGCTCGATCACGATCCGCACCACGTCGAGCGGCTGTTCCGCGAGGCGTATTCGAGCGGCTTCACGCAGCGTCCCGATCTCACGATGATGGGCATCGTGAGTGGCCTCGAAATGGCTTGCTGGGACATTATCGGCAAGGCGGCCGACAAGCCCGTGTACGAGCTGCTCGGCGGCATGGTCAACGAGCGCTTGCGTTCGTACACCTATCTTTATCCGAAGAACGCGCGGGGCGAATACGATTACGACGATCCTGATCTCGCCGCCGAATGCGCCGCGCAGAACGTGAAGCGCGGCTTCACGGCGGTCAAGTTCGATCCGGCGGGCCCGTACACGGCCTATTCGGGGCATCAGCTTTCGCTCGAAGTGCTCGACCGCTGCGAAACGTTCTGCCGCAAGGTGCGCGAGGCCGTCGGCAACAAGGCCGACCTGCTGTTCGGCACGCACGGGCAGATGGTGCCTTCGTCGGCGATCCGGCTGGCGAAGCGGCTCGAAAAATACGACCCGCTCTGGTTCGAAGAGCCGGTCCCGCCGGGCCAGGAAGAGGCCATCGCCAATGTGGCGAAGCACACGTCGATTCCGATTGCGACCGGCGAGCGCCTCACTACCAAGTACGAGTTCCACAAGCTGCTGCAGGCGGGCGGGGCGTCGATCCTGCAGATGAACGTCGCGCGCGTGGGCGGCCTGCTCGAAGCGAAGAAGATCGCCACGTTGGCCGAAGTGCATTACGCGCAGATCGCGCCGCACCTCTACAACGGGCCCATCGGCGCGGCGGCCAGCATCCAGATCGCGGCTTGCACGCCGAACTTCCTGATTCAGGAAAGCATCGGCACGTGGGACGGTTTCCACGCGCAAATCCTCAAGAAGCCGCTTCAGTGGGAAGACGGCTACCTCATTGCGTCGAAGGCGCCGGGTCTGGGCGTCGAGCTCGACATGGACGTCGTGCGCGCGCACTCGCCGTATACGGGCAAGCGTTTGCATCTGCAGATGGCCAGCCAGCCCGCCGACGTGCGCGACACCTCGCCGGCACGCGGCTGACACGCGGGAGCACGCAGATGAACTACGATTACATCATCGTCGGCGCGGGTTCGGCGGGCTGCATTCTCGCCGAACGGCTCTCGGCTTCGGGACGTCATTCGGTGCTGCTGCTCGAGGCGGGCGGTTCCGACGACTCGTTCTGGTTCAAGATCCCGATCGGCTTCGCCAAGCTCTACTACAACAATCAGTACAACTGGATGTATTACAGCGAGCCGGAGCCGGAGCTGGCCGGGCGCCGGATCTACGCGCCGCGCGGCAAGGTGCAGGGCGGCTCGGGCTCGATCAACGCGATGATCTATGTGCGCGGCGCGCAGCGCGATTACGACGACTGGGCCGCGGCGGGCAATCCGGGCTGGTCGTACGAGGACGTGCTGCCGTATTTCCGCAAGCTCGAATCGCATCCGCTCGGCGACACGAAGTGGCACGGCGCCAATGGCCCGGTGCGCATCACGCCGATGAAGGACGGCGCGCATCCGATCTGCCGGACCTTCGTCGAAGGCTGCGCGCAGCTCGGCTACGAGCGCAACGAGGACTTCAACGGCGCGCGCCTCGAAGGCGTGGGCATCTACGATGTGAATACGCGCGACGGCCAGCGCGCGTCGAGCAGCTTCGCGTATCTGCATCGCGCGGGGCCGCGTCCGAATCTCAAGATCGAGCATCATGCGCGCGCGATGCGCGTGCTGTTCGATACCGATGCGGGCAACGGGCAACCGCGCGCGACAGGCGTGGAGATCGTTCAGCAAGGTGCGAAGCGCACGTTTCATGCGAACCGCGAAATGATCGTCGCAGCGGGAGCGGTCGATTCGCCCAAGCTGCTCCAGCTTTCGGGCGTGGGCCCGCGCGCGCTGCTCGCGAAGCATGGCATCGACGTGGTGCACGAGCTGCCGGCGGTGGGGCAGAACCTGCAGGACCATCTGTGCGTGAGCTTCTACTATCGCTCGCGCGTGAAGACGCTCAACGATTCGTTCAGCAGCTGGGCCAGCAAGCTCAAGTTCGGCCTGCAATATCTCCTCAAGCGCACGGGACCGTTCTCGATGAGCGTGAACCAGTCGGGCGGGTTTTTCCGCACCGGCGCGGACGAGGCGCATCCGAACATGCAGGTGTATTTCAATCCGCTGTCGTATCGGATTCCTGAATCAAATCGCGCGCAGCTCACGCCGGAGCCGTATTCGGGCTTTCTCGTCTGCTTCAATCCGTGCCGGCCCACGAGCCGCGGCTCGATCGAGATCGCCTCGGCGAACGTGGAAGACGCGCCGAAGATCTACGGCAACTATCTCTCGACGCAGAAGGACCGCGACGAGGCCATCGCGGGCAGCCATCTCGTGCGCAAGCTGATGACGGCGCGCGCGCTGCAGGAAGTCACGGTGGAGGAGGTGACGCCCGCGGGCGAAGTGACCGACGACGCAAGCATGCTCCGCTTCTTCCGCGAGCAGAGCGGCTCGATCTACCACCTGTGCGGCACCTGCGCGATGGGCCCCGACCCGCGCACAGCCGTGGTCGACGCCCGCCTGCGCGTGCACGGCATCGCGGCGTTGCGCGTGGTGGATGCGTCCATCTTCCCGAACATTACGTCCGGCAATACGAACGCGCCCACGATGATGGTCGCCGAAAAGGGCGCGCAGATGATACTCGAAGACGCGGAGCACGAGATTGCCGCACGCAGTCTCGCGTCCCATGTTCAGCAGGCGACGGCGATCTCTTCCTGAAGCCATTGCCGGAATAGCTGGAGCGGCCTGGAGGCTTTTTGCTCGGGCCGCACCACGAACCAGTACGACTGGCGTCCGTCCACATGGACGTCGCGCACCGGCGCGAGCCGCCCCTCGGCGAGCTCGCGCGCGATCATGTTGCGGTCGGCCATGGTCACGCCGAGCCCTTCCATGGCGGCGCGGATCGCATGATCGAGCAGATCGAATTCATAGCCGCCCGACGTGTCCACCTCTTCGATGCGCGCGGCGTCGAGCCAGTGCCGCCACGTGAGATAGCGCTGATTTTCACCGGCGAGCACGTGCAATAGCGTTTGCTTCGTGAGGTCGAGCGGGCCGTTCGCGAGCAGCGCGGGCGAGCACACCGCGATATGCGATTCGTGCATCAGCAGCGAGCTTTCGAGTCCTTCCCATTCGCCGTCGCCGAAGCGGATCGCGCAATCGAGCGCGGTCGAGTCGGCGAGGCTGTCCTGCAAGTGCGTTGTGAGGCTCAGTTCGAGCGTCGGGTGGCGCGCGTGCAGCTTCGTCAGGCGCGGCACGAGCCAGCGGCTCGCGAAAGTAGGCGGCGCGTTCACGCGCAGGCGGTTCAGGTCGCTCTTCTGCTGGATCGTGCGCACGGTCAGCTCGATGCGGTCGAACGATTGCTGGAGCGTGCGCAGCAGCGCGCGTCCGGCGTCGGTGAGTTCGAGCCGGTGATGATGGCGTTCGAGCAGGGTTTCGCCAAGCTGTTCCTCGAGCTGGCGCACCTGGCGGCTCACGGCGCTCTGCGTCACGTTCAGTTGCTCGGCGGCGCGGGTGAAGCTGCCGCTCGTGCCTGCCGCCTCGAAGGCCTTCAGGGCGTTCAGCGCCGGCATCTTTCGCTTCAAGGTCGTCTCCTCGCGGGCCGCGCCATCTCCCAACGACGAGGGGCCCAAACGACGGAGTATACCGGCGCGCGCGGCGTCGCGGCGCAGTCGCATCATCGGGTCATGGTGTGGTGGCGCATTGGCGGTTCATTGTTCAGCGGCGCGAGCGCGAGAGCGCCGCGAGCCCGAGCGTGACGGCGAGCGCGAACACGTAGAGGCCCCCCGGACCCAGGAGCCGCATGAAGAGCGACGCGATGGTCGGCCCGGCCGCGCCGCCCAGCGAGAACACGAGCAGCAGCGTGGCGCTCGTCTGCACGCGGCGCGCCTGATCGACGTGATCGTTGACGTCGGAGACGATCACGCCATAGAGCGTGAAGGTGAGCGCGACGTACACGAACAGCAGGGCATCGACCAGCAAGGGCGCGCGCATGACGATCAGCACGGCAGCAGCGAGCGCGGAGACGAGCGAGACCACGCCGAGCGTGGCGCGCCGCCCGAGGTGATCGGACAGCCGCCCCACCGGCCACTGCGAGAGCAGCGCGCCGATCAGCACGACGCCCATCACGCGTGAAATATCGCCCGCGGGAAAGCCGATGCGCGAAAGATAGACCGGCGTGAGCGCATAGAACGCGCTGGAGAGCAGTCCCGCGCCGATGCAGGCGGGAACGCTTCGGGGTGCTACGCGATGGAGTTCGCGCAGGCCGTCGAGCAGCAGCGTGGGGCGCTTGGGCGTGGCGAGCGGCGAAGTGCTCGCGATGGCCGTGACGGCGGCGATGGGCGGTGGCACCACCTGCTGCCAGTCGCCGATCAGCGCCACGGGAATCAGCGCGGCGACAAAGAGGCCATTCACGAGCCCGTGCTCGAGGTTGCTGCCGGGCGCGCTCACGCCGAGCAGGAACTGGCCGATGCTCACGCCCAGATAGGTGAGCACGAGATAGAGCGCGAAGGCGCGGCCGCGCTGCCGGTTCGGCACGGCGCTGTTGACGCCGCTCTCGATCGACGTGAACACGCCGACCATGCTGAAGCCCGTCACGAGCCGCAGCGCGGCCCAGATGTTGGGCGAGTCGAACGAGAGGTAGCCGAGCGCCGCCAATGCCGCGAGCGCGCCGAAGCCGATGAACGCGCGCTGCGGCCCGATGCGCGCCACGAGCGGGCCCATGCCGAGCGCGCCCACGATGAAGCCGACGTAGTAGCACGACTGCACGAGGCCCACGTCGAGCGCCGTATGCTGCGCCTGAAGCATGCGCAGCGAGATCAGCGTGGTGAGCAGGCTGTTGCCGCAAACGAGTATCGTGTAGCCGCTCAGCAGGCCGAGGAGCGCCCGCATGGGTCGCGTGGCGCCGCTTAGTGCGGCACGCCGCTACGGCGCTCCACGAAGCGGCGCACGTAGTCGTCGGCGGGGCGGTGCAGGATGTCGTCGGGCGTGCCGCACTGGATCAGGCGGCCGTCGCGCAGAATGGCGATCTGATTGCCGATGCGCAGCGCCTCGTCGAGGTCGTGCGTGATGAACACGATGGTCTTCTTGAGCGTCTTCTGCAGTTCGAGCAACTGGTCCTGCATTTCCGTGCGGATGAGCGGATCGAGCGCCGAGAACGCCTCGTCCATCAGGATCACGTCGGTGTTCGCGGCGAGCGCGCGCGCGAGCCCCACGCGCTGGCGCATGCCGCCCGAGAGCTCGTCGGGATAGTGGTCGGCGTAACCGTCGAGCCCCACCTTCGCGAGCCATTCGCGCGCGCTCGCGTGCGCGGCGGCCTTCTTCTCGCCGCGCGTGACGAGCGCATAGCCGGTGTTGTTGAGCACCGTCTGGTGCGGCAGCAGGCCGAAGCTTTGGAACACCATGCTCACGCCGTAGCGGCGCAGGTGGCGCAGGCCGCTATCGGAGAGCTTGAGCACGTCGTTGCCGTCGATCAGGATCTCGCCCACGGTGGGCTCGATCAGCCGGTTGAAGTGGCGCACCAGTGTGGATTTTCCCGAGCCCGAGAGCCCCATGATGACGAAGATCTGGCCCGAGCCGATCGACAGGCTCACGTCGTTCAGGCCGACGTTGCAGCGCGTTTTTTCGAGGACTTCGGCCTTGCTCGCGCCGCCGCGCAGCAATTCGAGCGCGCGCTGGCCCGCGTCGCGCGCGCCGAAGATCTTGTACACGTGATTGACTTCGATTCCGCTCATGTTCGTTACCTCATTGCGTGTTCGGAGTGCGCCGTCTCTTGCATGATGCCAGCGCCAATGCTTTCGCGTTCGTTGGGCGTCCTGCGGGCAGGCCCGCGCCGCCCTTCGCGCTGTCCTTATTTGGCCGGCTGGCTGTTCAGCTCGCCGGTGCCGGCGGCGTCCGCGTCCGGCTGGGCGCTTTCCTGATCGCGGGCGCGGCGAAACGGAATCCGCGAGGGCTGCTTCGACTTGCGTGCGAGGCCGCGCGTGCGGCGCCCCTGGCCGTAGCCCTGGCTGATGCGGTCGATCACGATGGCGAGGATCACGATGGCGATGCCGGCCTGCGTGCCCTTGCCGACGTCGAGCGTCTGGATGCCTGCGAGCACGTCTTCGCCGAGGCCGCGCGAACCGATCATCGAGGCGATCACGACCATCGAGAGCGCCATCATCGTGGTCTGGTTGATGCCGGCCATGATGCTCGGACGCGCGAGCGGCAACTGCACGCCGAACAGCAGTTGCATGCGCGTGGTGCCGAACGCGCGCGCGGCCTCGACGATTTCCGGATCCACGTGGCGGATGCCCAGATCGGTCAGACGAATCAGCGGCGGCAGGGCATAGACGACCGTCGCGAGAATCGCCGGCACCTTGCCGAGGCCGAACAGCATCAGCACCGGAATCAGGTAGACGAAGCTCGGCAAGGTTTGCATCACGTCGAGCACGGGCAGCAGCACGCGGCGCAGCGCGCTGCTCGACGCCGCGAGGATGCCGATGGGCACGCCGAGGATCACGGAGATCAGCGTGGCGACCACCATCAGCGCGAAGGTCTGCATGAGCTTGTCCCAGAGCCCGAAGCAGCCGATCAGCCAGAGCAGGGCGACGAACAGGAGCGCCACGCCGACGCGGCGCGACGCGTGCCACGCGAGCACGCCCACGGCGGCGAGGATGACCAGCGGCGGCGTCGCGCGCAACAGACCTTCGAGCGGCACGAGCACGTAGCGCAGCATCAGCACGCTGAAGTTGTGAAACGTGTCGCCGTACTGCTGCACGAACGCGGTGACCTGATTGTTGACCCAATCGGAAATCGACAGGTGAAGGAAGGGAGATCCCATGGTGAGCCTCATTCTGCGTGTGACGGGGTGTTGCGTTGCTGCATGATGCGCGGCGCTGCCGATGTATGGCGTGCGTTATTTAGCTATGCAGACCGGCTTGTACGCGCGCGGCGACGTCCGGCGTGACCCATTGCTTCCAGATTTCGGGGTGCTGCTCGAAGAAGCTGCGCGCGACCGTGGAGGCGTCGAGCTTCTTGTCGTGCATCTGCTGCACCATTTGTTCGTCGAGCGTGAGCGGCAGGCTCACCTTTTCGAAGAAGGCCACGGCGGCGGGAGCGGTGTCGTAGAACGGCGTCGACACGGCAATCTTCAGATGCGAGACCTTGAACGCCGAGGCGCACGGCGTGCCCTTCGGGTCGGCGATGGTGTTCCAGCAGGCGTCGGAGTAGGGCGCGCCTTGCAGTTGCACGAAGTGATACTTCGCCATCAAGCCGGCCGGCTGCCAGTAGTAGAAGAGGATGGGCTTGCCGCGCTCGTAGGCCGAGGCGATGGCCGCGTCGAGCGCGCCGCCGGTGCCGGGGCGGAAGTTCGTGTAGTCGTCGCCGAGCTTGTAGGCCGAAAGCAGCCGGTTGTTGAAGCGCTCGCAATCCCAGCCCGCCGGGCAGTTGTAGAAGCGGCCCTTGCCGGGTTCCTCGTCGTCGGCGAACAGGTCCTTGTATTGCGGCAACTGCGAGATCGAGCGCAGCTGCGGTGCGAGAGGTTTGATGCCGCGCTTCGCGTCGCCGTTGATGACGTAGTCGGGCACGTACCAGCCTTCCTTGTCGCCGCCCGGGATCAGCTCGCCCACGAGCTTCACGCTGCCGTCCTTGAGCGCGCGCGCGACGATCGGGCTGCGGCCCGTCCAGTGCTCGGCCCACACCTGGAGGTCGTTGCTGGCGAGCGCGGTTTCAGTGGCGGCCGTGGCGCCGGGCACGACTTCGGTTTTGCAGCCATAGCCTTTTTCCAGCACCGTGCGGACCATTTCGGTCATCAGCGCGCCGCTTTCCCAGGTGATCTGCGCGAGCTTCACGGTCTTGCCCGATTCGCACCAGCCAGGCGCGGCGAAGCTGCTCGTCGCGGCACAGGTGAACGTGAGCGCGGCGGCCAGCCGGACACCCCAATGTGCGCCGGAGCGCGTGATACGCCTCATGTCGTGTCTCCTCCGTTTGTTTCGGCCTCTGCGCCGGTGCGCGGGCCCTGTTTTCGAAGCGATTCTGCATCGCTGCGAACAGAGTCTAACGGCAGCATTTTGGGTTGCGAAGCAACGAAAAGTCATCGAAGCATTACCTGTTCTCATGCCGATGAATCCGCGTCATGCCCCCATGAGATTTCATAGCTTTCAAGCGCGATTGGCGCGTGCTGCAATTCATTCCCGACGCGCAGTAGCGGAACGCCAGGGACAACAGATACGGCGAGCCGCGCTGCGATGCACAAACGCAACCAGCAAACCAGCAATATGGGAGACGCAGTATGAAAGCCATGGAAGTCTATATCGGTGAGGGTTTTGCAGGCCCCGGCGTCAATGCCGCCCACATCAACATCATGATCGGCCCGCGCAGCGGCCCGGTGGGGCAGGCGTTCACGAACAGCCTTTCGTCGCCGTCGCAGGGCCACGTGCCCTTCATGGTGGTGGCGCAGCCCAACGTGCCGGTCAAGCCGGCCACGCTCTACGTGAACAAGGCCGACATTCGCGGCGATCTGCACGGCAACGCCACCTGGGGCGCCTCCCAGGCCGCGATTGCGAAGGCCGTGACCGAGGCCATGCTCGACGGCACGCTGCCGCCCGAAGCCGAGAACGAATGGTGCATCGTCACGGCGAACTGGGTGAACTGGTCGTGCGACGACCTCGACGCTGTCTACGAGAACAACTACGTGGCCTGCAAGACCGCGATCCGCGCGGCGATGAACGGGCTGCCCAAGCTCGACGACGTGGCGAAGATCAAAGACCAGATCAGCAATCCGTTCTACACGCCCAAGGCCCGCGCGGCCTGAGCCGCCACTACCGTTATCAGGTGACTACGATGCAATACGTGCAACTCGGCCGCTCGGGCCTGAAGGTGTCGCGCCTGTGCCTCGGCACGATGAACATGGGCACGCCCGACTGGAAGCCGTGGATCTACAACGAAGAGCAGAGCGAGCCGATCGTGCGCCGCGCGCTCGAAGCGGGCGTGAATTTCATCGACCTCGCGGATTTTTATTCGACGGGCGTGGGCGAGGAAGTGGTCGGACGCATCGTGCGGCGCATCGCGAAGCGCGACGAGCTCGTGCTCACGACCAAGGTCGGCTATCCGATCGGCAACGGCGTCAATAACCAGGGCCATTCGCGCAAGCACATCATGGATGGCATCGACGGTTCGCTGCGGCGTCTGCAAACCGATTACGTCGATGTCTACATGCTCCACTACTTCGACGTGAACACGCCCGTCGAGGAAACCATGGACGCGCTCAACGACATCGTGCGTGCGGGCAAGGCGCGCTATATCGGCGTCTCGACCATGTTCACGTGGCAGTTCGCGAAGATCCTGCAGGCCTGCGAGCGCTATAACTTCGCACGCCCGATCAATATGCAACTGCAACTGAATTGCGCGTACCGCGAGGAAGAGCGCGAGATGATTCCGTTCTGCCAGGACCAGGGCGTGGGCGTTTCGGTGTTCAGCCCGCTCGCGCGCGGCCTGCTCTCGGGCGATGCGAAGTCGGTGCGCAACCAGACCGACTTCTTCACCGTGCAGATGTACGACGACGAAGCCTCGCGCGAGATCGCGCGCTCGGTGGCCGAGGTCGCCGACGCGCGCGGCGTTTCGTGCGCGCAGATCGCGCAGGCATGGGTGCTGAGCCGCCCGGGTGTGACGTCGATGCTGGTGGGCGCCGACACGGTCGCGCAGTTCGATAGCGCGCTCGCGGCGCTCGACATGCAGCTCGATGCCAGCGAACTCTACGAACTCGATCGCAACTACACGCCGTGCGACGTGATCAACGACTACGTGAGCGCGCGCATTCCGCGCGTGCCGCGCGCGGCGCGCCGCCTGGAGATCGCGGCATGATCGGCGGCCTCACTGAAGCGCGCCTGTGGCGCACGTCGAGTTTCATCGACGGGGAGTGGGTCGCGAGCGACGCGACCTACACAGTGTTCGATCCGGCCAGCGGCGCGGCGCTCGCGCAAGTCGCGCGCGCCGGTGCGCGCGAAACGCTGCAGGCCGTGGCCGCGGCGACCCAGGCGTTTCCCGCATGGCGCGATGCCACGGCCGCCGAGCGCGGCGCGAAGGTGCGCCGCTGGGGCGAACTGATGCTCGCGCATCGCGAAGACCTCGCGCGCATCATGACCGCGGAGCAGGGCAAGCCGTATGCGGAGGCGCTCGGCGAGGTGGCCTATGCGGCGAGCTTCCTCACGTGGTTCGCCGAAGAAGCGCGGCGCGCCTATGGCGATCTGATTCCCGCGCCGAAGCCGGGCGCGCGCATCGTCGTGACGAAGGAGCCGGTGGGCGTGGTCGGCGCGATCACGCCGTGGAATTTTCCGCTCGCGATGGTTACGCGCAAGGCGGGCCCGGCGCTCGCGGCGGGCTGCACGATGGTGCTCAAGCCGTCCGAGGAGACGCCGCTTTCCGCGTACGCGCTGGCCGTGCTGGCCGAGGAAGCGGGCATTCCACGCGGCGTGTTCAACGTGTTGTCCGGCGACGCACCGGCGATCGGCGATACGCTGATGGCCTCGAAGGCCGTGCGCAAGATCTCGTTCACGGGATCGACGCGCGTGGGCAAGCTGCTCATGCGCGCCGCCGCGGACAGCGTGAAGAAGGTCTCGCTCGAACTGGGCGGCAACGCGCCGTTCATCGTGTTCGACGACGCCGATCTCGACGCCGCCGTGGAAGGCGCGATGGCCTCGAAGTTCCGCAACACGGGGCAGACCTGCGTCTGCGTGAACCGCTTCTACGTGCAGTCGGGCGTGCACGATGCGTTCGTCGAGAAACTCGTGGCGGCCGTGCGCAAGCTGCACGTGGCGAACGGCATGGAGCCGGGCGCGACGCAAGGGCCGCTCATCAACGCCGCCGCGCTGCGCAAGGTCGAGGCGCACGTGAGCGATGCGCGCGAGAAGGGCGGCGCCATCGTGTGCGGCGGCGAGCGGCATGCGCTCGGCGGGACGTTCTATGAGCCGACCGTGATTACCGGCGCGCACGGCGGCATGATGCTCGCAAACGAGGAAACCTTCGGGCCGGTGGCCGCGGTGTTTCGCTTCGATACCGAGGAAGAGGCGATCCGCGCCGCGAACGATACCGACTTCGGGCTTTCCGCGTACTTTTATGCGCGCGATATTGGCCGGGTGTGGCGCGTCGCGGGTGCGCTGGAAAGCGGGATGGTTGGTATCAATGAAGGGATTATCTCGACCGAGGTCGCGCCTTTTGGTGGCGTGAAGGAGTCGGGGCTCGGGCGCGAAGGGTCGAAGTACGGACTTGATGAGTACCTCGAAACGAAGTACATGATGATGGGCGGGTTGGGGTGATCCGGCCGGCGGATCTCAGATCGCGGCCGCGTACGGCCTGACAATCGAAACAGTTTGCGTCAGGCCGTGCGCCGCGAGGGTATCGAGGTAGGCGTCGGCTGATTTCGGCGGTTTGCGCAGCGAGCGACGATGGTCCGCCATCGCTTTCAAGACCGGCAATTGATTCAGGCCGAACTGGCCGACGACGAAATCGTCCGGGTGCTGCGCCTCAATCTCGAATTTGCTCAGGATGCCGACAGGAAAGTCCCTGAGATTGAGCGTGACGATGGTCGAAGCGTGGCAGTGAATCGCTGCGGCTACGACGTGGGCGTCGGCGGGATCGGGTAGATCGACCGCCGGTATCAGGTGCTCGTACCGCGACACTTTCGCGTCGCGTACGTGCCTGTCCATCAGGTCGCGGGTGCGATAGATCAGGTCGGGGTCGAGATCGGGGCGGTCCGCAATCAGGTTGCGTGTCCATTCGTCATGGATGGCATCGGTCCACCGGGCACGGTACAGGTCGATGAGCGCCAGATGCATGAACAGGTTGCGCAATGCAGCCGGATAGAGAATGCACGCGTCATAGACCACCGTGAAGCTCGATGCCATTTACTCCAATCCCATTTCCTGATGGAGCGCCGAAAGTTCTTCCAGTGCCGCACGACGGTCGGCATCGACGCGATTCTTGTAAGCGAGTACGTCGTCGTAGCGGATGCGCCGGTGCGTATTCACCTTCCGGTAGGGGATTTCGCCCTTGTCGAGTAGCTGGATCAAATACGGGCGCGAAACATTGAGAACGTCCGCTGCTTCTTGTGACGTTAGTTCGGCATGGATCGGAATCAGCGATACCGCGTTGCCTTGCCCGATCTCCGCGAGCGCCTCGACCATCAGACGGACGAACGACGTCGGCAGCGTGACGGTGCGCGTCTCGCCCCTGTCGTCCTTGAAGTCGAACTGCTGGGTTTCGGCACGGCTCGACAGCACGACTGACAGATCCCGTCCCGACGCGCGGGCGAGTTCGGCCTCCTGCTCTGACGGGAGTGGCGTAGGGTGCATCGTGGTGTTCATAGGGGACTCCTGGCTCAATACCGCGATTCTAAATCGAAATATTCGAAATCGCAATAATCGAAACGTTTTGCCAGGCGGCCCAGGCGAGGTGCGTCAAGCGAGGCGCATTATTGCGTGGGCGCGATGAGCGTAGGGCGGCCGGTCGCGTCAGCGGCACCCCACCGCGTGACACTCAAGCAGCCAGCTACTGAAATTCCTCACGCGCAGCGTCTCCTGCACTTCGGGCCTGACATCGAGCCAATACCCCGCGGGCCCATCCACCTCGATCTCGCTCAGCAGCACGAGCGTCCCGTTCGCCAGTTCCTGCTCGATCATGTGCCGGTCCGCGACGGCAATACCAAGCCCGGCCACCGCCGCATGAATGACCTGATCGAGCGTGCTGAACTCCATCTCGCCGCGCGGCGCCATTTCCACGTCGAGCTTCGCGGCTTCGAGCCACGCTTCCCACACGAGCAGCCGGCGGTCGATGTCGAGAATATAGAGCCACGGATGCTCCGCGAGGAGCGCGCGCAGTGCGTCTTCATCGCTGGGCGGTCCGTCGAATTCGCGCGCCGCGCCCACGAGCACATGACGCTCGCGCATGAGCAGCGTGCTTTGTCCGCCGGGCAGCGGCTCCATGCCGAAGCGGATCTGGCAATCCTCGTTGCGCTCGCTGCCGTGCAGCGGCCCGTATTCGTTGGTGATGGAGATGCGCAGGTCCGGATGACGCGCCTGGAAGTCGCGCAGGCGCGGCGTGAGCCAGCGCGTGGCGAGCGTGGGCGCGGCGTTCAGGGTGAGCAGGCTGTTCGATGGATCGGCGCGGATCGTGTCGAGCGTGTGGGCGATGCTGTCGAACGCGGCCTGCAGCGTGGGCAGCAGGCGCTTGCCCGCCGCGGTGATCTCGAGCCGGTGATGATGCCGCATGAAGAGCGGCGTGCCGAGATAGTCTTCGAGCAGGCGAATCTGCCGGCTGATCGCGCCTTGCGTGACGTGCAGGTTCTGCGCCGCCTTCGTAAAGCTGAGGGTCCGGCTGGCTTCTTCGAATGAGCGCAGTGCCGAAAGAGAAGGAAGGCGGCGCATGCTGCAACCTCTGGATGCAAGAAGACGCCGGCGGATGCCGGCGCCATGCTGAACGACAGCGGGTTAGAACACGTGCGTGATGCCCACGCGGCTGACCACCTGATTTTGCGTGCTGGACGGATTGAAGCCCGTGATTTGCGCGTTTTCCGCCGAGCCCGCCGCGTGCTGGTACGAACCCATCGCGTAGACCGAGGTGCGCCTGGAGAGCGCGTACTGCGCGATCAGGTTGACCTGATGGTACTTCGGCGATTCGTCGGTGGCGTGGTCGAGGCCGTCCGTGAACGTATAGCCCGCGCCCACGGTGAACGCCGGCGTCACGGCATAGGTGCCGGAGAACTCGTAGTTCTGGTAGTGCAGGTCATGGCTGCCGTTGCCCGAGGAGAAGTCCACGTTCGTGTAGTTGGCCATCAGCTTGAGGCTGCCGAGCGCATACGACGCGCCCGCAGAGAGAATGCCCTGATAGCGCGCGTTGGCGAGCGCATCGCCGTACACGGCGTTCACGAAGCTGCCGCCGCTGCCGTAGCCCGCCACCGCCGTGAGCGGATTGTTCACGCGCAGATAGCCCACGCCCGCGCTGAATGAGCCGACCGTGTAGGCCGCCGCCGCGCTGTACGAGGCGTTGTTCGAGAACTGGCCCGCTTCTCCGCCGAACGAGTAGTGGCCTTCGAACTGGAAGCCTGCGATTACGGGGCTGATGTACTTCACGGCGTTGTTGACCGGGAACCCGTTGTCCATGTTGTCCATGTCGTTCGGGTGTGCGAAGTACCAGCCGCCGTAGTTGCCGTTGAGCGAATAAGGCTCGATCAGGTCGACGGTCGCGTCCCACTGCTTGCCGAACGTGAGCTGGCCGTATTGCTCCGATTTCAGGCCCACGTAGGCGTTGCGCGAGAAGGCGAGGCCGCCGCCCGCGGCGCCCGTGGCCGCGTTGAAACCGCTTTCGAGGCGGAAGATGGCCGAGAGGCCGCCGCCCAGGTCCTCGGTGCCGCGCAGGCCCCAGCGGCTGCCCGCGGGCACGCCGCTTTGCATCTGGAACAGGTGGCCGCCGGTGCCCGGCACGAGGTTGCCGTTCGCACCGTTGACCACGTTGTTGGCATAGTCGACGCCGAGATCGACGATACCGTACAGCGTCACGCTGCTTTGCGCATGGGCGAGCGCCGCGGCGAGCGCGAGCGGCAGCGCCGCGAGAAGTTTCTTCTTCACTGAATGTCTCCTTTATCGATGGTTTTTTTGAATCTTTCCGCGCTGGGTCCGGTTAGGCGCCAAGCGACTTCTGCACCTTTGCCGCGACATCGGCGGGCACCCACGTCTTCCACATCTCCGGGTGCTCCTTGAGGAACTTGAGCGCTTCCGTCGGTGCGTCGACTTTATGCTCGGTCATGTCGAGAATCGTCGTGTTCAGGAACTCGATGGGGAAGCTCACCTTCGAGAAGAACGCCATCACGTCGGGCTCCGCCTGGTAGAACGGCGTGGCCACGCCGATCTTCAGATGCGAGACCAGGTAGGACGACGCGCAGGGCTGCGTGCTGTTCGGGTCGCGCAGCGTCTTCCAGCAGGCATCGTTGAACGGCGGCATCTTGAGTTGTACGAACTTGTATTTCGCCATCAGCGCCGCCGGTTCCCAGTAGTAGGTGAGAATCGGCTTGCCGCGCGCATACGCTGACGAAATAGCCGCGTCGAGCGCCGCGCCCGTGCCGGGGCGGAAATTCGTATAGGTGTCGTCGAGCTTGAGCAGCTTTAGCAGACGCGTATTCACGCGTTCGCAGTCCCAGCCCGAGGGGCAGTTCAGGAAGCGGCCGCGGTCCGGTTCCTCGTCGTCGGTGAAGAGCGCCTTGTATTTGGGCAGGTCGCTCACCGATTGCAGGTCGGGCGCGCTCGGCTTGATGCCGCGCTTCGCGTCGCCGTGCACCACGTAGTC
This sequence comes from Paraburkholderia sp. J63, assembly GCF_905220245.1. Taxonomy (NCBI): domain Bacteria; kingdom Pseudomonadati; phylum Pseudomonadota; class Betaproteobacteria; order Burkholderiales; family Burkholderiaceae; genus Paraburkholderia; species Paraburkholderia sp. J63. The sequence goes on from NZ_CAJMZF010000006.1 coordinate 29,632, forward strand.
GGGCACATACCAGCCTTCCTTCGTGCCGCCCGGCAGCGTGTCGCCCACGAGCTTCACCGTGCCCGCCTTGACCGCGCCCGCGATGATCTCCGAGCGGCCCGTCCATTGCTCGGCCCATACCTGGAGGTCGTCGCGCGAGAGCGCCGTTTCCGTGGCCGCCGTGCTGCCCGGAACGGTATCGGTCTGGCAGCCATAGCCGTTCTTGACGATGTAGCGCAGCACTTCGCTCGTGAAGTTGCCGCTTTCCCAGGTGATGCCGGCGAAGCGCACCGGCTTGCCCGCGCTGCACCAGGTGCCGGCGGCATGCGCGGGAAGCGCGGCCACGGCGAGCGGCGCGGCGATGCAGGCCGCGCGAATCAGGGAGGTAATCCGTTTCATTGCGTGTCTCCTTGTGTACCTGGAATTACTTGGAATACTTCGGAATGCTTGTCAATGTGTCGTCGTGCGTCGTCGAGAACCGACGCTGTTCCGGCGCCTGCGCGTGTAGGGAACGGAGGCGTCCGGGGTGCTTCAGTTTGCCTGGCGCGGGCCTCAGTCGTAGCGGCTGTCGGTGGCGCGCGTGGCGGCGAGTACGGCTTCGTTCAATTCGATGCCGAGCCCAGGCGCCGCGCCGAGCTCGATCCAGCCCTGCGCGTCGGGTTCGATGGCCTGCGTGAGCGCGAAATCGCGCCGCGCGGGCGTCCACTCGGGCGGGTCGTAGGGAAACTCGACGAAGGGCGCGTGCGCGGCGCCCGCCACCACGTGCAGGTTCGCGGCGAGGCCGATGCCGTTGCCCCACGTATGCGGCGTGAACACCTTGCCGCGTGCCTCGATCTGCGCGGCGAGCCGCCGTGCGCCCTCCATGCCGAGCGTGCAGACGACATCGGGCTGATAGACATCGAGGCAATCGTGGGCGAGCAGCGTCGCGAACTCGTGCGCTTCGCGCGTCATCTCGCCGCCCGCGATGAGCACTTCGGTCTGCTTGCGCAGCCATGCGTGGCCCTCGTAGTCGCCGCGATGCAGCGGCTCCTCGACCCAGTACACGCGATGGCGTTCGATCTGACGAATGACGGCGAGGGCTTCGTCGGCGCGCCACGGCGTCTGGGTGTCCCAGGGCATGCGCCAGCCCTGGTTGCAGTCCACCATCAGTTCGATCTTCTCGCCCGCGGCTTCGCGCACGGTGGCGAGCGCGGCGAGATCGTCGGCGAGACTCGCGCGCCCGAAGCGCACCTTGAGCGCCGGAAAGCCGCGCGCCACGGCGTGCTCGGCCCAGCGCGCCATGCCGTCGAGCGAGCGATGCACGCCCGAGGACGCATACGCACGCACCCGGCTCGAACGGCCGCCCGCCATCTGCCAGCACGGCTGGCCGAGAATCTTGCCGGCCAGGTCCCAGAGCGCGACATCGAGCGGCCACAGGCGGCCCGCGTGGAAGCTGAGGTTGTCGAGCACGGCGGAGTGCCGTGCGAGATCGAGCGGATCGGCGCCGATGAAGAGGTCGCGATAATCGTCGAAGCCGTACATGGCGTCGCCCGAGCCGATGCCGACACGTCCTTCGGTGTCCTCCACACGCACGATGGTCGCGGGAAAGGCGCGTCTCGGGCGGCTATCCCACGAGGCCGGAAAGGGCGGGTCGAGCGGCAGACGGTGCTGGCTGACCGTGATGCGGGCGATGCGGTTTGTCATGGCGCGTATGGCGCCGCCCGGCGCGCGAAAAGCGGGGCGCGGGCGGCGATTGTCTCCTTGGCCTGTTCAGGCGTTACGGCATCCTAGAGGGTCAGTTTGTAGCACTCAATGAAGTCAATTGAAGTAAATGACAGCATTCAATTCCGCGAATTGGGCGCGATAATGACGCCGCTGCCGTGCAGGCGCATGGCGCGCGTCGACCCTCGGGAAAACACCATGAATGGCTGGATGCCCACCTTGCCCGCTTTGCCGCGCAACGAACCGAAATATCGCGCGATTGCATACGTGTATGCGCAGGCCATCGACGGCGGGCAGATGCTGCCTGGCGAGAAACTGCCTGCGCACCGGTTGCTGGCGAAGAAGCTCAACGTGACGACGGGCACCGTGAGCCGCGCCTATGCGGAGCTGGAGCGCTGCGGCATGGTGGTGGCGCGCGTGGGCGACGGCACCTACGTGGCCGAGCCGGACGCCGACGGCGCGCGCCTCTCGGTCCGCTTGCCCGCGCGCACGCGTCCGGCGCCGGCACAGACGGAGCCGGCCTTGGCAGGCGCACCGGCGACGCCGGGCGCCCCACCGGCAACCACCGTCGCGGCACGGACGTTCGATCTCGGCCAGAACGTGCCGATCCCGACCGACGAGGCGCAACTGCTCACGCAGACCCTGCGCGAGCTGGCCGCCGACGAGCGCCTCGCCGGCGACCTGCTGCTCTATCAGCCCGAGGGCGGGCGCCGCTCGCATCGCGAGGCCGGGGCGCGCTGGCTCGCGCGCATGGGCTGCGCGGTGCCCGCGGAGCGCGTGCTTGTGACGCAGGGCGCGCAGCATGGGCTTGCGTGCGTGTTGCGCGCGGTGCTGCGCCCCGGCGACACCATTTTTGCCGAGGCATTGAGCTACCCCGGCATCGTCGCGCTCGCGCGGCAATTGCGGCTCAATCTCGTGGGCATCGAAATCGACGAGGAGGGGCTCGTGCCCGCCGCGCTCGAACGCGCGTGCGCACTGCTCGCGCCGCGCGCGCTCTTTTGCGTGCCGACGCTGCACAATCCGACCACGGCGACGCTCTCCGAGGCCCGCCGCGCGGCCATCGCCGAGATTGCCGTGCGCCACAATCTCGTCGTGATCGAAGACCTTGTGCCGGCCGCGCTGCTCGACGCGCCGCCCACGCCGCTGGCCGCGCGGCTGCCCGAGCACGGCATCGTCATCAGCAGTCTGTCGAAGGCGCTCGCGCCAGGCCTGCGCATCGGCTATGTGCAGGCGCCGCAGGATTGGGTCGGGAAGATTCTGGCCGTGATCCGCAGCGATTGCTGGATGACCTCGCCGCTCTGCGCCGAGATTGCGGCGCGCTGGATCGTGAACGGCGACGTCGACCGGCTGGTCGCGCAGCAGCGCGCGCAAGTGGACGTGCGCCACGCGATTGCCGCCGAAGTGCTCGCGGACTGGCCCTGGCGCACGGACCCCGCGAGCCCGCATCTGTGGCTGCCGCTCGCCGAGCCGTGGCGCGCCGCCGAATTTGCCGCGGCGCTGCGCCAGGCGGGCGTGCACCTGAAAACGGCGGACAGCTTCGTGATCGGCCGGGGCTCCGCGCCGCATGCGGTGCGGCTGAGTCTCGGCGGCGCGCGCAGCCCGGAGGCTTTGCGCGACGCGCTGGAGCGGCTTGCGCGGACGTTGCGCAATGGACCGGAGGGGCCTTATTCCGCTTAGGAATCCTTTTCAGGGTGGGCGCATGGCGTGCGTCGTGTGTCCTGGCATCATCTCGATCAACCGGAAAATTGTGAGGGCATCATGAGTGATCCTAAGGATAGGGAAGCGGCGAACCCAACGGGCGGCGCGCCCATGAGCGGCGCCGAAGCGGGCAAGGCGCGGCGCACGCAAGTGATGGGCGAGGCGTTCGTCGAGCGCGCGATGGGTTCGATGGATGGCTTTACGCGTCCGCTGCAAGAATGGCTCAACGAGCACGCATGGGGCAGCACCTGGTTGCGCGATGGTCTCGATCTGAAGACGCGCAGCCTGTGCACCTGCGCGATGCTCGCGGCGCTCGGGCGCAGCACCGAGCTCAAGGGGCACGTGCGCGGGGCGATCAACAACGGCGCGAGCGTCGTCGAAATTCGTGAGGTGCTGCTGCACAGCGCGATCTACGCGGGCGCGCCCGCCGCCAGCGAGGCGTTTCGCAGCGCGCGCGAAGTGCTCGCCGAGATGGGCGTCGAGTTCCCCGAGTGAGGGGTTCTACGGCGTTGGCGTGATGGACGATGGCGCGTTGGCGCAGTGGCGACAGCGCACCAACGCCATTTCAGGCGCAGGCTATAGCGTTCAGGCCCGTTCAGGCCGTCACGCACTCGGCGGTCTCGCGTTGCCGTGCCGCTGCCACGCTATCGACGGCCACTTCCACCGGCACGCGCCGCGCAACGGCGCACATCAGCTCATAGCCGATCGTGCCCGACGCTTCGGCCACCTCATCGACCTTCACGTTCTCGCCCCACAGCTCCACTTGCGAGCCAATGCCCGCATTCGGGCAGGGCGTGAGATCGACGGTCAGCATGTCCATCGAGACGCGTCCGACCACGCGCGTGCGCACGCCATCGACGACGATGGGCGTGCCCGTCGGCGCATGACGCGGATAGCCGTCGGCATAGCCGCACGCCACCACGCCGATGCGCATCGGCCGTTCGACCGCGTAAGTGCGGCCGTAGCCCACCGTCTCCTGCGGCACCAGCGTCTGCACGCCGATAATCCGGCTCGCGAGCGTCATCGCTGCACGCAGCCCGATGCCTTCGATATGCCGCGCCGCGCCCGTGGGCGACGCGCCGTAGAGGATCGTGCCGGGACGCACCCAGTCGCGATGCGCGCGCGGATGCCAGAGCACCGCCGCCGAATTCGAGAGCGAGCGCTCGCCGGGCATGCCTTGCGTGGCGGCGTCGAAACGGTCGAGCTGCCAGTCGATGGCGCCGTCGTCGGCGTTCGCGAAGTGCGTCATGAGGCCGATCGCGCCGATCGTCGGCGTCGCGCGGGCGCGCTCCCAGGCCGCGCGATAAGCGTCGGGCCGGTAGCCGAGGCGGTTCATGCCCGAGTTCATCTTCAACTGGATGTCGATCGGCTGCGGCGTGCGGGCCGCCGCGAGCAGCGCGAGCTGCTCGTCGCCATGCACGGCCACGGTCAGCCGGTGCGCGACGGCGGTGGCGACGTCGGCGGAATCGAACACGCCTTCGAGCAGCAGGATGGGCTTCGTCCAGCCGAGCTCGCGCACGCGTACGGCCTCGTCGAGGTCGAGCAATGCAATGCCGTCGGCGCCGGCCAGCGCCGGATAAATGCGCTCGATGCCGTGACCATAGGCGTTGGCCTTGACGACGGCCCAGACGCGCGCGCCCGAGGCGCTTTGCTGCGCGGTCTGCAGATTGTGGCGGACGGCTTCGGGATGGATGCGGACGGAAATCGGGCGCGGCATGAGCAATCCTGCTGACGGGGGTTAATGGCGCTGACCAGTGGTTTGTGCAATCGTATTGATTTTTATCCAGTTATTTTTAACGTATTTTTCTGGAAATTTGGATTTATCCACTGTCCGGCGGCGCCCGTCGCTCGTTGCTCGCGCCCCGTTGCCTGGGGCGCGATGCCCAGGCTGTCGACCTCAGGCCGCGGCGACGACGTCGATGCGCAGCGCCTCGCCGCCCGCCGCGATCTCGAGCAGGCGGTCGACGTTCGGATGCGCGCCGGGGCGGTTGCGCGCGTCGGCGGTGTGCTCCGCGAACACGGCGAGGCCATGCTCGGCCGCCTTCGCGTCGAGCGCGCCGAAGGCTTGCTTCAGGTAGTGATAGACCGCGAGCGAGCCCTGCTTGCCCGGCTTGTTCTCGATGGTGGCCACCACCGCGCCCTGGCCGTTCACGAGATCGATGCGCTCGATGCCGTCGATGGCGGGCAGTTGCGCGAGATTGTCCTTGAATGCGTTACCTGGCTGGATCACTGAAAACACTCCGTGGGTTTGATTGAATACGTGGGGCCCGTATCTTAGCCGATGGATCGGGCTCATCGATTTCGCCGATCGCCATGGCCTCGTCGCCCGAGGCCATGGGTTTGTCCGCGTGTCAGTGCCCCGCGTTCGCGAGCGCTTCGAGGATCGCGTAGGCGGCGTTCACGCGCGCCTCGGTCGGATAGGCCTTGTTGGCGAGTATCACCACGCCGATCCGCTTCGCCGGGATGAACGCCGCGTAGGTCGAAAAGCCGTTGGTCGAGCCGGTCTTGTTCAGCAGCGCATCGGCTTGAGGCGGCAGCGGCGGCGTGAGCGCCTGCGCGGGCATGCCCTTGAGGATCGCGTCGGGGCTGTTGCCGCGCAGGAGCGTCGGCAGCGCGACCGGCCACGGATATTGCTCCCAGACCAGGTCCTGCGTGAAGGCGCCCGTCGTGTAATAGCCCGTGTGCGCGCAGGCGATCGCGCGTTGCCACGCCGCGTCGAGCGGCGCGAGACCCATGTTGGCGTCGAGATAGCGCACGACGTCGCCCGAGGTCGTGCGCAGACCGTAGGCCTCGTCGGCCAGTTCGCCGGGATGCATACGCGTGGGCGCGTCGTGCTTGTCATAGCCCTGCGCATAGTGCGGCATGCTGGACGCGGGCACGTCGAGCCACGACTGCGTCATGCCGAAAGTGGGCAGCAGGTCCTTCTGCACGGCATCGCGAAACGGCTCGCCCAGGCTTTGGGCGGCGGCGCGCCCCAGCAGGCCGATGCCGAGATTCGAATACACGCGCTGCGTGCCGATCGGGCTCGGCGGTTGCCAGTTGCGGAACCAGGCCATCATCTGCGCGTCGTTGGTGACGCTGTCCGGCACGAAGAGCGGCAGGCCGGACGTATGGGTGCCGAGATTGAGCACGCTCACGTGATCGAACTGGCTGCCGCGCAGCGCGCTCACGTACTGGCTCGCGGGCGCGGAAAACGAGAGCTTGCCGATCGTCTGCGCATGGCAGGCCAGCGTGGCCGTGATCGTCTTGGTGAACGAGCCGACCTCGAACAGCGTTTGACCGTCGACCGGCGCGCCCGTGGCCTTCGATGCCACGCCGTAGTTGTAGAAGGCATGCTTGCCGTCCACGGTGATGCCCACTGCCACGCCCGGAACGCCGTATTTCGCCTGCAACGGGGCGATGGCGGCATCCACGGTGGCTTTCATGTCGGGCTGCGCGGCGCTGGCGGTGGCCGCCGCGCACATGAGTGTCATCAGAAAGAGTTTTATCTTGATTTTCATGTCGCTGACTTCGATCAGGTTCCGAATGAGTTTCGTGGAAGGCGCAGGCACGCCAAAAACGGCGTAGCAATGGGCTCACAGGCCGAAAAGCGTGATGCGTGCCGGGATTGTGGTGCGTTGCCGGACCCACGACAAGCGACGATAATTTGGCTCTGCCAAAAGCTAAACTTATAGGTCGCCTATGCGCCCCCATTTACCCCTGCACGCGCTGAGAGCCTTCGAGGCGTCGGCGCGCCATCTGAGCTTCACGCGCGCGGGCCTCGAACTGAAAGTCACGCAGGCGGCGGTCAGCCAGCAAGTGCGCATGCTCGAAGAATGGCTCGGCGTGCCGCTGTTCCGGCGGCTGCCGCGCGGGCTCGGCATGACCGACGAGGCGCGCGCGCTCTTGCCCGTGCTCAGCGACGCGTTCGGCCGCATCGAGGCTGTGCTCAAGCAGTGCGAGGGCGGCCGCCTGCATGAAGTCTTGACGGTGGGCGTGGTGGGGACCTTCGCGATTGGCTGGCTGATGCCGCGGCTCAAGTCGTTTCGCGAGGCGCATCCGTTCGTGGAGCTGCGCCTGCTCACGAACAACAATCTCGTCGACCTCGCGAGCGAGGGCCTCGATTTCGCGATCCGCTTCGGCGACGGCAAGTGGGCCGCCACCGAGAACACGCGGCTGCTCGATGCGCCGCTCGCCGTGCTCTGCGCGCCCGAGATCGCGCGGCGGCTCTCAATGCCCGTCGATCTGGCGAAGGAGACCTTGTTGCGCTCCTATCGCACCGACGAATGGCTGCGCTGGTTCGAGGCGGCCGGGCTCGAACCGTGGACCGTGAGCGGGCCGATCTTCGATTCGTCGCGGCTGATGGCCGAGGCCGCCATGCAGGGCGCGGGCGTGGCGCTCGCGCCCGCGCGCATGTTCGCGCGCGAGTTGCAGGCGGGCTTGCTGGTGCGGCCGTTCGAGGTCGAGGTGCCGACCGGCAGTTATTGGCTCACATGGCTGCAGTCGCGCGCGATGTCGCCGGCCATGCGCTTGTTTCATGACTGGATCGTGGGGGAGGCGAGGGTGGGCGGATGAGTGCCGTCCTTTCTTTGGATTCCTCACAAAACATTCAACATCGCCAGCGCCGTCTCCTGCAAATGCGGAAGCACGCGCTTGACCGCGGCCTCGGCGTCTTCATTGCCGATCGACATATTGGTGCTGAGCGCGGCAACCACTTCGCCGCTGCGATTGCGTAGCGGCACGGCCACCCCACGCACGCCCACCTGCAATTGCTGCTCGATGAGCGCATACCCATCGGCGCGCGCACGTACGATCTTTTCGCGCAGCCGCGTCGCGCTCGTGATCGTATGCGGCGTGAACGGCGCGAGCTCGACCGTATCGAGCCATGCGGAAACCGCCTGCTGATCCTCCTGATACGCGAGCAGCACCACTCCCGGCGAGATCAGCGGCGCGGGCACGCGCGCGCCCAGCACGAAGCCCGTGGTCATCACACGCGAGACGCCATTGCGCGCGATCACCACGAGGTCCCAGCCGTCGAGCACGCTCACATAGGCCGACTCGTTGAGCGTCGCGCTCAATTGCTGCAGATACGGCTGCACGGTACGCGGCAGGCGCGCCGAATCGAAGTACGACCAGCCCACGCGCAGCACGCGCGGAGTCAGCCCGAACAGCCGCCCATCGGTATAGACATAGCCGAGCGATTCGAGCGTCAGCAAATAGCGCCGCGCGGCGGTGCGCGAGAGTCCGGTGCGCTCCGCGGCCTGGGTCGCGGTCATGCGCGCATGCTGATTGTCGAAAGCCTCCAGAATCGCGAGGCCTTTCTCGAGTCCGGCAATCCAGTCGCGCCTGGCAAGGGAGGTGGTTTTCATGCAAGCGGCGTGGGTTTCATGAGTAGCGAGCACAAAGGCCGGGCATGTGCCCGGCCTCGATTACAAAGCGGTGGAACGAGCGCGCCGTGACTACGCTTGCGCGGGCTTCATGCGCGCGGCCACGATCAACGAGATCAGGCAGCCGATGGCAAGATACGCGGCCACCAGATGCCACGAGCCGGCGCCGATGCCCACCAGCGCCACGGCGATGAACGGCGTGAAGCCGCCGCCCACGACGCTCGCGAACTGATAGCCCACGCCCGCGCCGCTATAGCGGTATTCGGCGCCGAACAGCTCGGTGAAGAGCGGCTGCTGCACGCTCACCACCATGTCGTGCGCGAGATTGGCGAGCGCCACCGAGAAGATCACGATCCACACGGTCGAGCGCGCTTCGAGCGCGAGGAAGAACGGCACGGCGCTCGCGAGGCCGATCAGCGCGCCGATCAGATAGATACGGCGCAGGCCGAGGCGGTCGGCGAGCCATGCGAAGCAGGGGATGGTCACGCAGGAGAGCGCGCCGACGAAGAGACCGATGCCGAGAAACAGATCGCGCGAGAGACCGAGGTTGGTGGTCGAATAGCTGAGCGCGAACGCGGTCACGATATACATCGTGAAGAGCTCGGCAAGCCGCAGCGCGACGATATAGAGGAATGCTTGCGGATGACGCGTGAGCGCTTCGAGCACCGGCATCTTGAGCTTGCGATGGCCGTGTTCGACCTTCTCCACGAACTCGCGCGACTCGTCCATGCTCGAACGCACCCACAGGCCTACGAGCACGAGCATCACGCTGAAGACGAAGGGCAGGCGCCAGCCCCAGGAACGAAACGCCGCGTCGCCGAGCAGATGGCTCAGGAGCGTGACGATGCCCGTCGCGAGCACGAGGCCCACGCCGTAGCCCACCTGCACGCCGCTGCTGTAGAACGCTTTCTTGCCGGTGGGCGCGCTCTCCACGGCCATCAGCGCTGCGCCGCCCCATTCGCCGCCCACCGCGAAGCCCTGGATCGCGCGCATCAGCACGAGCAGCACGGGCGCCCACCAGCCGATCGAGGCGAAGGTGGGCAGGAAGCCGATCGCCATGGTGGAGAGGCCCATCATCATGACGGTCAGCACGAGCATGCGCTTGCGTCCGAGCCGGTCGCCGTAGTGGCCGAACACCACGCCGCCGAGCGGCCGGAACAGGAAGCCCACGCCGAAGGTGGCGAACGCCGCGAGCGTGCCCATGTTGCGGCCGATGTCGGGAAAGAATGCCGAGTTGAAAACGAGCGCGGCGACGATGCCGTAGAGCAGAAAGTCGTACCAGTCGACGACGGCGCCAACGAAGCTGCCGAGCGCGGCCTTTCTCGCCTGGCTGCGCGAGCGGCTGGCGTTGGCCGGTTCGGCGGCGCGCGTGGTGTCGAGGGTGGGGGTCATGAGGTGTCTCCTTACGCTGGTCTCATGCAAAGCCGCTTGCCTGGGGTGCCGCGACGGTGAGACGGAGCATAGGACCGCGTGCGCGTCCGGGCAATGCGTTGGGCGCACGCGCTGCGCGTTAATCGCCCGAAACTGTGCGATTATCGATCGTTTCTCGGGTTAGCACCAAGTCCGGCGGAGGGGTATCCCGGACCTCCGCCTTGGGCGTTGTGTACGATCTGGTTAAAATTGGCGTTGCCTTTGTTCGTCCGTTCCAGGAGCCTTCCGCATGTCGTCCAACTCCCGTTCCGCCGCGCCGGATCAAGCCAATCCGCTGGGCATGGCCGGTCTCGAGTTCGTCGAATTCGCCGCGCCCGAGCCCGCGGTGCTCGAGGCGCAGCTCGCCCGACTCGGTTTCAAGGCCATCGCGCGCCATGTGAGCAAGAACGTCACGCTCTATCGTCAGGGCCAGATGAATTTCCTCGTCAACGCCGAGCCCGATTCGTTTGCCGCGCGCTATGCCGAGGAATACGGCATGGGGATCTGCGCGATCGGCGTGCGCGTGGACAACGCGCGGCGCGCGTTCGAGCATGCGCTGCGGCTGGGCGCGTGGGCGTTCGAAGGCGAGCGCCTGGGCGCGGGCGAGCTCCGGATTCCGGCCATTCAGGGCATCGGCGACTCGCACATCTATTTCGTCGACCGCTGGCGCGGCCGTGGCGGCCAGCGCGGCGGCGTGGGCGACATCTCGATTTTCGACATCGACTTTCGGCCCATCGACGTCGCCACCGCGCAGGCCGATCTCGAACACGGCGGCACGGGCCTGAAGCGCGTCGATCACCTCACGCAGACGGTGGGCGCGGGGCGTATCGGCGAATGGCTCGATTTTTATCGCGACCTGCTGCATTTCCGCGAGATCCACGAGATCAATGCGAACTGGCACGTGGCGCAGGAGTCGCGCGTGATGGTGTCGCCCGATGGCGAGATCCGCATTCCCGTCTACGAGGAGGGCACGCGCCGCACCGAGCTTATGCACGACTATCTGCCCGATCATCCGGGCGAGGGCGTGCAGCATATCGCGCTCGCGACCGACGACATCGTGCCCTGCATCGACGCGCTGAAGGCCAACGGCGTGGAGTTCGTCGAGCCGCCCGCCGCTTATTACGAGTCGGTCGATGCGCGCCTGCCGGGCCATGGCGTCGATCTGGACGCGCTGCGCGAGCGCCACGTCCTGATCGACGGCGAAATAGGCGCGGACGGCGTGCCGCGCCTATTTTTCCAGACCTTCGTGAAGCGCCGCCCCGGCGAGATTTTCTTCGAAGTGGTGCAGCGCAACGGCCATCACGGCTTCGGCGAGGGCAACCTCGACGTGCTCGCGAAGGCACGCGCCGCCGTTAAATCTGCCGTTAAACCCGCCGTTAAACCGTAACGACGATCTTGCCGACCTGCTCGCCCGACTCCATGTAGCGGTGCGCGTCGGCGATGCGATCGAACGGGAACGTGCGGTCGATGGCCGGCTTCAGCGCACCCGAGGCGAGCCCTTCGGTAATGAAGCGTTTGGCGCGTTCGAGGCGCGCGGCATCGAGCGTGATTTCGAAGATCTGGTAGCCGCGCACGGTGAGGCGGCGGCCGAGCAGATCCATCGCGGGCACGCTCAAGTCGCGCATGTCGAGCGTGCCGTACTGGAAGTACGTGCCATGCTGCGCGAGCGCGCCCAGTTGATGCGCCGATTCGGGGCCGCCCACGGGATCGAACGCGATGCGCGCGCCCGTGCCGCCCGTCAATTCGAGCACCTGCTTCGTCAACGCGGGGCCGCCGCTCGCGATCACGTGTTTCGCGCCGGCCCGCAACAGGGCGTCGCGCTTCTTGTCGCTGCGCGTGAGCGCGATGGGCACGGCGCCCACCGCATTGGCGATCTCGATCGCGGCGAGTCCCACGCTGCTCGATGCGGCGCCTATCAGCACCGCTTCGCCTTGCTTCAGCCCGCCCAATTCGATCAGCGCGCCCCAGGCGGTGCCGTACATCATCCACGTGGCGGCGGCCTGCTCGAACGAGAGGCCGGCGGGGTTCTTCACCACGGCATGCGCGGGAGCTTTCACGAGCTCGCCATACATGCCGTAGTCGAGCAGCGAGAACGCGGGCACGACGCTCACGGCGTCGCCGACCGCGAAGCCGCTCACGCCGCTGCCCACGGCTTCGACCACGCCCGAGCCTTCGTAGCCGAGCGTGGCCGGGAAACGCGGCGGATGCACGTATTCGCCGCTGCGGTACATCACCTCGGCACGATTGAGGCCGATGGCCCGCATGCGGATCTGCACTTCGCCGGCTTGGGGCGCGCTCACGTCGATGTCGTCGAACTGCAGGACTTCGGGACCGCCGATGCGATGAAAGCGAACGATTCTGGACATATCGGATTCCTTGTGAAGATGATCGACGTGCGCAACGCGGACCCGCCGCGGCGCGCGTTCGATCAAAGCGGGTTCGAACGCGTTCTACTGTAGGCCGCCGCGCGCCGCGAATAAATGCGCAGCGCGATTACTCATTGTTATTCGATCGATAACAATGCGCGAACTTTGTTGCGCAAGCTTGCGTCGCTCGCGGATTCAGGCCGGAAAGCGGCGCCCGACGAGCTCCGAGACCCAGTCGACGAACGCGCGCACCTTGCCCGGCAGATGGTCGCGATTCGGGTACATCACGGAGATCGGCTTGGGCGGCCCGGCGATGCCGGGCAATACCTCCACGAGCTGGCCCGCGTCGAGATGCGGCTGCAGCGCCGGCCGCAGCGCGTACACGAGGCCAAAGCCCGCGAGCGCACAGGCGAGCAGCGCCTCGGAATTGTCGGTGAGCACGCTGCTTTCGAGCCGGACCGTCACGAGTTCGCCGGCGGGGCGGAAGGTCCAGTCGATGACGCGGCGATTGCGGCCGGTGAAGAGGTTCACGGCCTTGTGCGTGCGCAGGTCGTCGAGCGTGCGCGGCACGCCGTGGCGTGCGAGATACGCGGGCGATGCGCATGTCACCATCGGCACGGCGCCGATCTTGCGCGCGACCATGCTGGAGTCCCTCAGTTCGCCGATGCGCACCACGCAGTCGATGCCTTCGCCGATCAGGTCGACTGGCTGATCGCTCGCGCCGACCACGAGCTCGATCTGCGGATAGCGCTGCTGGAATTCGGGCAGCGCGGGGATGATCGCGGCCTTGGCGAACGCCGTGGCGAGGTTCAGGCGCAAACGCCCCTTCGGCTGCGTGCGCTGCGCCGAGAACTGCGCGAACGAGGCGAACGTGTCGTTCACGTTGGCGAGTAGCTGCACGCAGCGCCGGTAGAACGCCTCGCCTTCGGCGGTCGTGCTCACGCGCCGCGTGCTGCGATGGAGCAGGCGAATGCCGAGCTCCTGCTCGAGCTGCTGCACGGCCTTGGTGACGGCGGGACGATGCAGTTGCAGCGCCGCGGCGGCTTGTGTGAAGCTGCCGCGCTCGACGATGTTCACGTAGATCTGCATGGTTTGCAGACGGTCCATAGGCGCTCCCTGGGCCGGTTGATCGATTCCCTGTCTGCGCATGTGCGCTCGCGCACCGATGCGCGGCGCCACGAGGCCTATGCTGCGAGCGGGGCTTCCCCTAAGGCGGGATCGAACAATGATAAGCGCTGACCGCATCTCCGAGACGTTGCGCCGCGCGATGCGTATCGCGAGGCTCCGGCGCATGGCGCTGACGTGTGCCGTCGCGGGGCTGCTCGCGGCGATGGGAGGCGCGAGCGGGGCGACCCCTGTGCCGGCGCCCGAAACGGCTACGCTGGCCGCCGGTCTGCCGGGGCACGCTCAATCGCATGGTCAGGCGCAAGTCGAGGCGCAAGTCCAGGCCTCCACGCCCGCCGCCGAATACCATCCGCCGGTCTGGACCGCGAGCGCGCCGGGACATCCCACCTTGCTGCTGCTGCCGACGCTGCACGGGCTCGCGAGCGACGACCCGCGCGTGAACGCAGCGTTGACGGCGCTGGCGGACCGCGTGCAGGCGATCGTGCTCGAGACGCATACGCAGCCCACGACCGAAGACACGCAGATGATCCGGCGCATCGGCTTTTACCCCGCGAGCGACAATCTCTCGAACCACGTGCCTTCGATGACCGCCGAAGCGCTGGCGCGCTGCGCACGCGAGAGCGGCGCCGATATCCACACGTTCTTTCAGACCAAGCCGTGGCTCGCGGGATTCGCCGTCGAGGCGGTGCGCCTGCATCAATGGCGCTGGCAGCGCAAGAGCGGGGAGAAGCGGCTACATTTCGTGAAGTCGAGCGCGCCGCTCGTGTTTCCCGGCATCGACCAGCGGCTGGAAACGATCGCGCGGCAGGCGATGATTCCGTTGATCTATCTGGAGACGATGGAGCAGGCCATCGAGCTCTTCGACGACATGCCCGCCGCCGATCAGGACGCCTTTCTCGCAGGCGTATGCACCGGTCTGCATGGTCCGTCGCCGGGCCAGATTTCTTATGAGGCGCTGCAGGCCGCGTGGGCCGCCGGCGATGCGGCCGCGCTCGAACGGCTCGCCATGACGCGCCTTCCCGGCGAGAGCGATGCCCACTACGACTTCAGCCAGTATCTGTTCGTGCGCGGCACCGGGATTTTTGCGTCGACCATCGAGAAGGACGGCTATTTCCACGGGAAGGGGCCGATTCTCGTGGCGGTGGGCGCGGGGCATTTCTTCGGCCCGCAATCGCTGTTGCAGCGGCTGCGCGACGCGGGCTATACGATCACGCCACCGTTGCCGCCTCAGTCGTCTCAGCCGCACGATATGGCGGCTGCTCGCTGACAAAAGATGAGGATGGCTAATAATCCATAAGGCGAGACGGGCTGCACGCACGGAAGAGCGCCGCGTGGCACACGGAGCGCCTGCCCCCGTGCCACGCCGGCGCTCGCAGCGCTTAGAAGCGCTGGCGGAAGCCCACGCTCACGATCGCCTGCGACTGTGCCGCCGACGAGTGGCCATTGCCCTTGTCCCCGAACGAAGCCGTGGCGGCCACCGGGTTGCCGAGCGCATCGAGCGTCATACCCGAAGCGTGCTGGTAGCCCGCGAGCAGATACACCGTCGAGCGCGTCGAGAGATCGTACAGCGCGCCCAGCGAGACGTTGTGGTACTGCGCTTCGTCGTCGAGACCGTCGACGTGGCTGCCGCGCGTATAGCTATAGCCCGCGAACAGATGCGTTTTCGGCTGCACGTTCCACATGCCGAAGATGCCCGCGATATTGAACGTCGCGGTGCCCGAGTAGAGCGAGTTCGCGCCGGCCTTGTACTGCACGTTGCTGTAGTTCACGCCCACGAGCGCGGGGCCGAAGTCCCAGGTCGCACCGGCGGCCACGACCTGCTGCGACTGCGCGCTCGCATAGCCTTCGTTGATCGACGAATTGAAGGTGCCGTCGTAGGTGCCTTGCCATTTGCCGTCGGTGGGGTCGTTGGGGCCGGTCTTGCTGTTGTCCGAGCGCTCGTAGCCCACGCCGAGATGCAGCGGGCCGTTCGCGTAGCCGCCGCCCACGCTCCAGGTGTTCTGGTTCTTGAGGCTGCCCGGCTGGCCGCCGAAGCCGTACAGCGCGCCGAACGTGAAGCCCGCGTAGTTCGCGCTCGTGTACTTGATCGAGTTGTTGACGCGCGTGGTCTGGTCGAGATCGTCGATGTCGCCCGGATGCGCGCCGAAGCCGCCGATCACGCTGACCGGCGCAACGGGACCGACGAAGTCGTCGAGCGAGGTGTACTGGCGGCCCATCGTGAGCGAGCCGTAGCGCTGGTCGGCGAGGCCCGCGAACGCCTGGCGTCCGAACAGGCGGCCGCTCTGGCCCGCGGTGCCGTTGCTGATGTCGAAGCCGTCTTCGAGCAGGAAGATCGCGGCGAGCCCGTTGCCGAGCTCTTCCTTGCCCTTGAGCCCCCAGCGGCTGCCCGAGAGGTTGCCGCTCGTCACGCCCACGTTGGAGTGGCCCTGGTACGCGCCGACGTTGCCGGTGCGCTCGTTGCTGCGGTAGGTGAGGCCCGCGTCGACGATGCCATAGAGCGTGACGGAGCCCTGCGCCGCTGCTGCGCCCGCGATCGAGAGCAGAATCGGTGCAGAGATCAGGTGTTTTTTCATCATGTGTCGTCTCGATGAGTCTTGAGAGTGATGGACCGCCGCGTGGAGCGGTCTCTTGTTATGCGCGCGCACGCCGGCGCGCCTCGCGAGCGAGGCGGCCAGCGGCAGGCGCGGGGAAAACGCGTGAGTGGAACTGCGGATGCGCTACGGCATCAGCGCTTGAGCGATGCGCCCGGCGGCAGCTCGGGCGCGGTGACGGTCACCGTCTTGCGCAGCCTGGCCACGTCGGCGGCGCTCACGGGCGCGCCGGTGTTGCCCCAGCTCGTGCGCACGAACGTGGCCACGTCGGCGACTTGCTGGTCGGAGAGGCGCCAGCCGAACGGCGGCATCGTGAACGTCGAGGGCGCGCTCTGCGTGCCTTCGAGCGCGGCGCCCGTGAGCAGCACGTGGATGAGCGACGTGGCGTCCTTGCCCTGCACGACCGGGTTGCCGCCTAGCGCCGGGAATACGCGCGTGTAGCCGCGGCCGTCGCTGCGGTGGCAGGCCATGCAGTTGTCGACGTAGACCGCGGCGCCGCGCGCGCTCGCGTCGCCGCTCTGCAGCTTGCTCGCGCTGGCGGAATCGTAGGCGTACGAAGTTTCCTTGGGGTCGTTGGGCGGCAGCGTCTTCAGGTAGCGCGCCATCGCGAGCAGGTCCGCATCGGTCATGTACTGCGTGCTGTGCTGGACCACGTCGGTCATGCCGCCGAAAGCCGCCGTGTGCAGATTGCGGCCCGACTTGAGGAACTGGACGATGTCGTCCTCGCTCCACGCGCCGATGCCCGTGCGCGGGTTGCCGCGCAGGCTCGACGGCACCCAGCCGTCGATGGCGCCGCCGCCCGCGAGGAAGTCGTCGCCTTCGAGGTCGGTGAGCGCGAGCTCCTGCATCGTGCGCGCGCGCGGCGTATGGCACGCGCCGCAATGGCCGAGGCCCTGCACGAGATACGCGCCGCGCGCGATGATCGCGTCGTTGTAGTGCGTGCCGTCGAACGCCTGGACCCTGGGCGCGAACAGCGTGCGCCAGATGCCGAGCGGCCAGCGCATCGAGAGCGGCCAGGGAATGTCCACGGCGCGGTTCGGTTGCGCAACGGGCGCGACGCCTTGCGTGAAGTACGCGTAGAGCGCCTTCATGTCGTTGTCGGAGAGGCGTGCGTACGAAGGGTAGGGCATCGCGGGATAGAGCGTCTCGCCGTTCGGACGCACGCCCTGGCGTACCGCCTTCGCGAAGTCGTCGTAGCTCCACTTGCCGATGCCGCTGTTCGCGTCGGGCGTGATGTTGGTCGAGTAGATCGCGCCGATGGGCGTGTCGAACTTCAGCCCGCCCGCGAAGGGCTTGCCGCCCTGCGCGGTATGGCAGGCGATGCAGTCGCCGGCGCGCGCGAGGTATTCGCCGTGCGCGACGAGCGCGGGGGCGGCGCTGTTAACCGCATCGGCGGCGCGGGCCGCGAGCGGCGCGAACGCTGCGGCGAGCGCCGCGCAGGCAGCCAGTGCCGCCGCCGTCTTCGGCACGCTCTTGAGGCGCCGCAGCGCACCGCGTGCGCCGCCATGTTCGACGCGCGCGGGGTCCAGGTTCTTCTTCATCATGGGATTCGTCACGCGCTCACCAGGGGGCCGGGGTTCTTCAGATACTGATTGCGGATCGCCTTCGCGGACCAGTACGCCAGCGCGGCGACCAGCCCCGTGGGGTTGTAGCCGATCCCCTGCGGGAACGCCGAGGCGCCGATCACGAACACGTTGTGCACGTCCCAGCTCTGCAGATAGCGGTTGAGCGCGCTCGTCTTCGGGTCCGTGCCCATGATCGCGCCGCCCACGAGGTGAGTCGTCTGATAGCGGCGCGAGTCGAAGTGCGCGCCGAACTCGCGCGTATAGATGTTGATGGCCTTCGGCCCCATTGCCTCGGCAATCTTCTTCATCTGGCCCGTCACGTACTGGGCCATCTTGATGTCGTTGTCCTTCCAGTCGAAGGTCATGCGCAACAGCGGCTGGCCATACGAATCGCGGTAGGTCGGATCGAGGTCGAGAAAGACGTCGCGATACGACATGTTGCTGCCGTGCGCGTCCATCGAAATGGTGTGCGCGTAGTGGTCCTTGACGGCCTTCTTCCACGCGCTGCCCCAGTTGGGCGTGCCCGGCGGCGTGGCGATGCCGCTGATCGGCTTCACGCCCGCCTGGTTCACCCACAGCGGCGAGCCGCCCACGAAGCCGAGCGGTCCGTGGTCGAAGTTGTCGGCGTTGAAGTCGTCGACGGCCACGCCGTTGCCGCCCGCGCCGACGAACGGGTTCGTCCACGTGTCGGTGTCGAAGAACGCGGTGATGGTCGAGAGGTTCTGGTACGCGAAGTTGCGGCCCACCACGCCTTCGCCCGAGACCGGGTCGTAGGGTTTGCCGATGCCCGAGAGCAGCATCAGGTGGACGTTGTGGTACTGGAACGCCGAGACGATCACGAGATCGGCGCTCTGGAACACCTCCTGGCCCGATGGATCGACATAGGTGACGCCGGTGGCGCGCGTCTTCGTGTCGTCGAGCTCGACGCGCAGCACGTGGCACTTCGCGCGCAGCTCGAAATGCTTTTCCTGCTTGAGCGCGGGCAGCACGTTCAGGTTCGGCGAGGCCTTCGAGTACATGTAGCACGCATAGCCGCTGCAATAGCCGCAGAAGTTGCACGGGCCCATCTGCACGCCATACGGATTTGTGTAGGGCCCCGAAGTATTGGCCGAAGGCAGTCGATATGGATGCAGGCCGATCGACTGCGCCGCGTCGAAGAAGCGCTGCGCCGAATAGGTATTCAGTTGCGCGGGCAACGGAAAGTTGTCGCTGCGCGGCGCCTCGAACACGTTGCCGTCGCCGACCACGTTGCCCTTTACCTTGTAGGCCTGGCCCGAGGTGCCGAACACCTTTTCCGCGAAGTCGAAGTGCGGCTCGAGCTCGTCGTAGCTCACGCCGTAGTCCTGGATGGTCATGCCATCGGGGATGAACTTCTTGCCGTAGCGCTCTTCGTAGTGACTCTTCAGGCGCAGCTCCTCGGGCGTGATGCGAAAGTGCACGCCCGACCAGTGCAGGCCCGCGCCGCCCACGCCTTCGCCGGGCAGGAAAGCCGCGAGCTGGCGATAGGGCAGCGCCGTGTCGTTCACGCCATGACGGATCGACACGGTGGTCTTCGAGAGATCGAGAAAGAGCTTCTTGCGGATGTTGTAGGTGAGCTCGTCGATGGTGTTGGGATACGCGCCATCGGGATAGGTGTCGCGATACTCGCCGCGCTCCAGCGCCACGACGGAGAGGCCCGCCTCGGTCAGCTCCTTCGAGAGGATCGCGCCGGTCCAGCCGAAGCCGACGACTACGGCATCGACGTGAGGTTTCTTGATCGCCATTACGTGCGCTCCCCGTTGATCGAAACCGGACCGTACGGGTAGGCCTTGCCGTTCTGGTTCACGAAGTCCATGAAATCGGCGCGCGCGCCGGGAAAGCCGATCATCTTCCAGGCGGCCAGGTGCTTGTTGCCGCCGTGGATGGGATCGCAGAAGTAGCCTTCGCGCGTGTTCTGCAGCATCTGGCCGAAGAACGTCGAGGCCGGCACGCCGTCGAGCTCGATCTTGCCGGCTTCGAGCGCGCCGAGCACGGTGTCGCGCGTGCCGGCGTCGAGCGCGTCGAAACTCTTGCCGTAGGCCTTGTTGCAGTACGCGTTCACCGCCGCGATGCCGAGGCGGTAGATGTCGCGCGGCACCAGCTTCAACTGATAGCCGAGCTCGGGCGCGCCTTGCTGGAACGGGCCCTGCATGTACCAGAGCGCGCCGAGCGCGTAGGGCGTATCCATCTGGCGGTCGATGAATTCGGGCACGCCCGCTTCGAGCGCGCCCGGACCCTCGGAGTCGGCGGGAATCAGACGGTCGACGGCCGCGTGGAGGAAGGCCCATTCGCGCGCGTCGAAGAAGCGGGGCTTGTATTCGGCCTGCTGCGCCTGAGGCGCCGCGCCCGAGGACGGTTGGCCGCCTTGCTGCTGCCCGGCGCTGGACGAAGGCTGCGAGCCGCCTTCGCATCCAGCCAGCGCACCGGCGGGGACGAGCACCACCGCCGTGCGCAGAAAGCCCCGGCGTGACGTGAGAGGAGTGTCGGACATTGTTGGTTTCTATCTCAATTCGGCGCGGTCCGATTCGGCCGCGGCCGTCTGCGGGAACTGGCTCCCATATAGCCTAGGTCGCATTGGGCCCCTATGGTAAATGGAACCGGTTCCATGATTTAAGCCCAATTTTACAATAATCCGTTGCGTTGGCTATAGGGCCAGGGTGGGGAGATTCGTTGCGTCGGGCATTGTGTGGATTGGCCGACCGCTCGCGCGTTGGGCGCGCGCCGCTCTTTGCGTCTTGTGTATCGGCGGGCTGGGGAATCTGCGGGGAATCGCGCGCACTTCGGATGGCGCTGCGCCTGGCGAACGTGCGACAGGACAAAAATGCGCGGCGTTCGCGGGGGCGGGGATGTGAGTTGGCTGTAACAAAGAAAAAGGGCGTCACCGCGGTGACGCCCTGACAGCAGTAAGTCGGGGGTCCGCTTACCCGAAGGCAGCTAGCCGACACTGATCCCGACTTTTCACCCACCATCGTACTGGACAACAAGGTCGACCGTCAATGGAGCTCCCCGAAGAGGATCTCGCAGCCATCACCCTTTTGCTTTCGAGCGAACGCCTTGGCACGTTCTGCTCCCTGGCGGGTTCCGCTCGCTCGGCGGTCGCGTTGCACCAGCAGACGCTTCAAGTTGCCGGAACGCTCATGAGCGTGACCGCCGTGGTGGAAATAGCGCTGCGCAATACGATCTGCGACCGCCTGGCGTCGCATTTCGAGACCGACGGCTGGCTGCGCAAACCGCCGCGTCCGTTTGTCTGGCGGGAGCAGGAAAAAACGCGGATCGGTGAAGCGGTCGCGAGTGCGCAACGCGCGACCTACGCAAAAATGGATGCAGCACAGCGGCGCGCCCTCGATGAACGGATGTTTCGCAATGGAGTGCCGCCGCATTTCAGCTACGAGCAACACGTGAAAGCGAGGCAGCGTGCGATTGCTGTGCCCAATGGCCAGGTCATTGCCCAACTGACGCTCTTCTTCTGGAAGCGCCTGTTCTCGGCCGAATACGAGCAATCGCTGTGGCGCCCGGCGCTCAAGCGGGTGTTCCCGGACAAGGCGCTGCGCCGCGCCGATGTCGCTGTGCAGCTCGAACGCATTTATCAGACGCGCAACCGGATTGCCCATCACGAGCCCGTGTATGGACACCGGTTGCGCGATGCCATGGCGGCAATCGATTTCGTGATATCGAAACTGGGAAGCGCGCGCCCGGGCGAGATGACGCCTCTTGGGCAATTGCTGAAAGGCGAGCGCCGGCTATTGTCCGAGCAGGCCACGGCATTGCAGATGCGGCTCGATGCGCTTTCGGCGCGCAATTTCGGTTAGCGACTTGTCAGCCCCTCCAAACAAACCCTAACAAATAACCAAAGTTGTTTGACAACTAGACAAAGCGAATGCTACTGTGCGGGTATCGACAACCCACCATCCCAGCACGAGGCCTCATGAACGTGTCCCCGATCGTCGAGAGCGAATTCGCCTCGACCGTGATGGCGGTGCCCCCTCTGGCACGCCGCTCCGACTTCTCGCTCGACGTCGAACAAAACCGCAAGCTCGTCCGTCACATGGAAGCGGGCGGCCTGCGCACGCTGCTCTACGGCGGCAACGCGAACCTTTATCACGTCGCGCCGAGCGAGTTCCGCGAGTTGCTCGACATGCTGGCGGACGCGACCTCGCCCGAAACGCGCGTGATCCCGGCCATCGGCCCCGACTACGGCAAGATGCTCGACCAGGCGCGCATCCTCGCGCAGACGCAGTACCGCACGGCCATGGTGCTGCCGCTCGCCGGCTTCACCACGTTTGAGGGCGTGGAGGCGGGCCTCACGCGCATCGCCGACACGGCCGGCATTCCGCTCACGCTCTATATCAAGAGCGAGCATTACGTCGACGTGGACACCCTCGCGCGCCTGCTCGATCGCGGCACGCTGATTGCGGTGAAATACGCCATCGTGCGCGAGGACCCCTCGAACGATCCGTATCTGCGCCGCCTCTTGCAGAGCGTGCGCGCCTCGCAGGTGGTCTCGGGCATGGGCGAGCGTCCGGCGCTCGTGCACGTGCGCGATTTCGGCCTCGCCGCGTGGACCACGGGTTCGGGCTGCATCGCCGCGCACGCCGTGATGGCGCTGCTCAAGGCCGCCAAGGAAGGCCGCGCCGACGAAGCGCAACGGCTCTACGATGCCTTCATGCCGCTCGAAACCCTGCGCGACGACATCTCGCTGATTCGCGTGCTGCACGACGCCGTCACGCTCTCGGGCATCGCCGATATGGGGCCGATCCTGCCGTTGCTTTCGCAGTCGCCGGTCGAGGCGCTGCCCGCGATCGGCACGGCCGCGAAGGCGCTGCTGGCGTTCGAGCAGTCGCTGGCGGGTTCGGCGCAGGCGGCGCATGCTTGAGCCTCCCCGCGCTCGACTCTCGATGGGTACTCAAATGAGCGGAGCGAACATGCAGATCACTGGAGCAATGCTGCTGGGCGCGCAGGCGGTGCGCGGCCAGGCGCGCGAGATGCGCGCGTTTGCGCCCGCGCTCGGCAAGGATATCGAGCCGCCGTTCGGTCTCGGCGACAAGGCCGACGTCGCGCGCGCCTGCGAACTCGCGGCGCAGGCTTTCGACGCCTTCCGCGCCGCGCCGCACGAAACGCGCGCCCAACTGCTGGAGGCGATCGCCGAGCGCATTCTCGGCATCGGCGACGCGCTGATCGAGCGCGCGCATCTGGAATCGGCGCTGCCCAAGGCGCGTCTCGATGGCGAGCGCGGCCGCACGGTCGGCCAGTTGCGCCTGTTCGCGTCGCTGGTGCGCGATGGCCGCTGGTGCGGCGCCGTGCTCGATTCGGCGCTGCCCGAGCGCAAGCCGCTGCCGCGCTCCGACCTGCGCGCGCGGCGCATCGGCGTGGGCCCCGTGGCCGTGTTCGGCGCGAGCAACTTTCCGCTGGCGTTCTCGGTGGCGGGCGGCGACACGGCTTCGGCGCTCGCCGCGGGCTGCCCGGTCGTCGTGAAGGCGCACCTCGCTCACCCGGGCACTTCCGAGCTCGTGGGCCGCGCGATCCAGCAGGCCGTCGCCGATGTGGGCCTGCCCGAGGGCGTGTTCTCGCTGATCTTCGGCGCCGGCAACGAGCCCGGTGAAGCGCTCGTCGCGCATCCGGCCATCAAGGCGGTGGGTTTCACGGGCTCGCGCCGCGGTGGCCTCGCGCTCGCGCACATCGCGGCGCAGCGCGCGGAGCCCATCCCCGTCTACGCCGAAATGAGCAGCATCAACCCGATGTTCGTGCTGCCGGCGGCGCTGGCCGCGCGCGGCGAGTCGATCGCGCAGGGCTTCGTCGATTCGCTCACGCTGGGCGTGGGCCAGTTCTGCACGAACCCCGGTCTCGTGCTCGCCATCGACGGTCCCGAGCTCGACCGCTTCGTGAAGGCCGTGAGCGCCGCGCTCGGCCAGAAGCCGGCGCAGACCATGCTGACGGCGGGCATCGCGAGCGCATACGGCGATGCCGTGGCGGCGCGCAAGAGGGCGCAGGGCGTCGAGCAACTGGCCGAGGGCGTGCAGGGCGATGCCCAATGCGCCGCGCTGCCGTCGCTGTTCAAGACGAGCGCCGCGGAATTCCTCGCGCAGCGCGCGTTGTCGGACGAGATTTTCGGGCCGGCCTCGCTCGTCGTGGCCTGCCGCGACGAAGCCGAGCTCGCGCGCGTGGCGGAGCACCTCGAGGGCCAGCTCACGGCCACGCTGCACATCGACCGCAACGACTACGCGATGGCCGCGCGCCTCATGCCGGTGCTCGAGCGCAAGGCGGGCCGCATCCTCGCGAACGGCTTCCCGACGGGCGTCGAAGTCTCGTACGCGATGGTCCATGGCGGTCCGTTCCCGGCCACCTCGGACACGCGCACGACCTCGGTGGGCGCCATGGCGATCGAGCGTTTTCTGCGCCCGGTCTGCTATCAGGATCTGCCGGCGGAATTGCTGCCGTCCGCGCTTCAGGACGACAACCCGCTGGGCTTGTGGCGCCTGCGTGACGGCGAACTGGTGCGCAAGTAAGCGCTGTTCTAAAGGCGCAATAGCGGCGAGAGGGCGCTGGCAACAGCGCTGCGGGCGAGCGCCTTTCTCGCCACCTGCTATCCAGAAAGCGTCCAGCAAACGCCGAACAAAAGGCTCGCAAGGCGCCCGATGTTGCTTGACAACTTGATGCGTGGTTCGGCATCCTTTGACCGCGGCCCAGTTGTCAGGCCAGCAATCCCGGCAGCAGAACGAAAACAGCCGCGCAGAACAAATTCCATAAACGGATGTGAGGAGAGAGACGCGATGTTCGATGGACGCTTGAAGGCCAGGGTGCTGGCCATCTGTATGGCGGCTGCGTCGGGGTTCGGCGCGGGCGCGGCGAAGGCCGATCCGGTTTCCCTGAACATAGTCGACGTGGCCGGCAATCTGCAGCTCACGCAAAAGGCCTTCGAGGCCTTCAAGGCGCAGAATCCGGCGCTCGTCTCCAACATCACGTACACCAACGCGCCGGCGCCGCAACTGCCCGGCAAGATCAAGGCGATGCAGGCGGCCGGCCGCGCCGATATCGATCTCGTGCTCACGGGCACGGACGCGCTCGCCGCCGGCATCGAGCAGAACCTCTGGATGAAGCTGCTGCCCGATCAATCGGCGGCGCTGCCGGGCGTGCTCGACAAGTACGCGCCCGGTCCGCGCAAGATGCAGGATCTCGCGCAGGGCTATGGCCTCGAAGTGTCGTATATGCCGGCGGGTCCGTTGATCGAGTACAACCCCGCGAAGGTGGCCAAACCCCCGCACACGCCGCAGGAACTGCTCGCCTGGTGCAAGGCGAACCCCGGGAAGCTGATCTATGCGCGTCCGGCCAATTCGGGCCCGGGCCGCACCTTCCTGATGGGCTTACCCTACCTGCTCGGCGACAAGAATCCGCAAGACCCCATCAACGGCTGGGACAAGACCTGGGCGTACCTGAAGGAGCTCAATGCGTGCGTGCCGTACTACCCGGGCGGCACCTCGGCGGTCATGAAGGAGCTGGGCGAGGGCTCGCGCGACATGACGGTGACCGTGACGGGCTGGGACATCAACCCGCGCGCGCTCGGCATCGTGCCGGCCGACTTCAGGGTGCAGGCCTTCGACAACATGACGTGGGTGAACGACGCGCACTATATGGTCATCCCCAAGGGCGTCCCGAAGGAGAAGCTCGCCGTGCTGCTCAAGCTCATGAACTTCATGCTGGAGCCGCAGCAGCAGGCCATGACCTACGACGACGGTTACTTCTATCCGGGGCCGGCCGTGAAGGGCGTGACGCTTTCGATGGCGCCGAAGTCAAGCCAGGACGTGATCGCCAAATATGGCCGCCCCGAGTACGCGAAGTGGCTCACGCAGTATCCGCACGTCCAGCCGCTTTCGGCGCAGGCGATGGTCGCGGCGTTCCAGAAATGGGACCGCGAAATCGGCTCGCAGAAGTCGCAGTAATGCGGTGACGAGTCAACGACGTTCAGGCGGCGCCTTTCGTGCGATCTCGCACGCGTGTGCCGCCCGTTGCCTGGGCTTTGGCAAGTGGACCTCGCGTTTCAGGAACGTGTCATGAAGCATTCATTCGATCGTCTGCGTCTGGACTCGGTGTGCCGCAGTTTCACCAGCGCGGAGGGCGCGCCGCTCGCGGCGCTGCGCAATCTCGACCTCGACATCGGGCGCGGCGAATTCATCGCGCTGCTCGGCCCCTCGGGCTGCGGGAAATCGACGGCGCTCAACTGCATTGCGGGCCTGCAGCCGCTCACGAGCGGCAGTATCTGGCTCGACGATTTGCGCATCGACGTGCTGCCGCCCGAGAAGCGCGGCTTCGGCATGGTGTTCCAGAACTACGCGCTGTTTCCGCACATGAGCGTGCTCGAAAACGTGGGTTTCGGCCTGAAAATGCAGGGCGTGCCGCGCGACGAAGCGAAACGCCGCGCGCGCGAGGCGCTGCAACTCGTGCAGCTCGTCGGCCATGAAGGCAAGCTGCCGGGTCAGCTCTCGGGCGGCCAGCAGCAGCGTGTGGCGATCGCGCGCGCCATCGTGATCGAGCCGCCGCTCGTGCTGATGGACGAGCCGCTTTCGAACCTCGACACCAAGCTGCGCATCGAGATGCGCGCGGAAATCCGCCGCATTCATGGCCAGCTCGAACGCGCGACGATCTACGTGACGCACGATCAGGACGAGGCGCTTTCGATGGCCGACCGCATCGTCGTGATGAAAGAGGGCGTCGTCCAACAGATTGCCAGTCCTAAGGAAATCTACCGCCGCCCCGCGAACCTGCACGTCGCGCGCTTCATGGGCTATCGCAACGTGCTGCCGTTCGCCGTGACCGGTGAGCGGGGCGAGCATGTTGCGCTGTCCGCGTCTGGCATCACGCTCACGGGCGTGCCGATGGACGATGCCCTCGCGCAGGCGGGCGGCAACGCGATCTCCGTGGCGATGCGCCCCGAAGACTTCGAGCGCGCCGACGCGGGCGACGCCAACGCCTTCGACGTCGAAGTCGAGATGGTCGAATACGGCGGCCGCGATTCGCTGCTGCTCGCGAACGCGCCGTTCGGCAAGCTGTGGGCGCGCGTGGCGGGCGAGTTCGAAGCGGGCGAGCGCGCCACGCTGCGCGTCGCGCCTTCGCGTGTGCTGGTCTACGCGGAGCGCACATCATGAGCACGCTCGCTTCGCCGTCGAGCAAGCCGCCGCGCGACGCACGCGGCTGGCTGATCGCGCCCGCGCTGGGCTTTATCATTGCGATGTTTCTTTATCCGTTCGCCTACGGACTCATGCTCTCGTTCAAGCCGATGAACGGCGGCGGCATGCTCGCGAACTATCTGCAGTTCATCCACGACCTCTCGCTGTGGCCGACGGTGTTCGTCACGCTCAAGCTCGCGGTGCCCGCGACCGTCATCAACGTGGGGCTTTCGCTGCCGGTGGCGTTCGCGCTGCGCCACAAGTCGCCGTATCAGAAGCTCGTGACCACGCTGCTCGTGATTCCCGTCACGCTCGGCACCGTGCTGATCGCCGACGGCATGCTGAGCTACTTCGGCCCGAACGGCTGGTTCCCGCAGGCGCTGCACGCGCTGCACCTCTACACGAATGAAGAAATTCGTCTCACGCACAACTACTGGGGCGTGCTGATCTCGCTGATCGTCTCCGGTTTTCCGTTCGCCTTCCTGCTGACGCTCTCGTATGTCACCGGCATCGACCCCACGCTCGCGCGCGCGGCGGCCACGCTCGGCGCGGGGCCGTGGCAGCAGTTCCGGCAGATTTATCTGCCGCTGCTCGCGCCCGGCCTCACGATGGCCGCATGCCTCTCGTTCGTGCAGGCGTATTCGGTGTTTCCATCGGCAGTGCTGCTCGGAGCGCCCGCGGGCCCCACGCGCGTGATTTCCATCGCGGCTTCGGAAGCGGCGTTCGAGAGCTACGACTACTCGCTCGCTTCGACGATTGCCATCGTGATGGGCTTCGTGCAGTTGATCGTGGTGGCCGCGATGCTCGGCGCGAAGCGCTACTTCTACTCCGGACCGGTGAGCGGAGGGAAAGGCTGATGAGCGCACATCAACACAACGCGGCGGGGCTTCCCGCAGGCGCGCCGGTGCGCGAAGAGCGTCCGGTGCCCGCGCCCGCGCCCGCTCCCGCCGCCAAGGCGCCGCAGACGAAGCTGGCTTCGCGGCTGCCCGACGTGCTCTGGAAAGTGCTGGTGTGGGGCGGCGTGCTGTTCTTCCTGCTCAACGTGCTGCTGCTGATCGCGACTGTGGGCGTGAACTCCATCGCCACGCGCTGGTTCGGCACGCCGCTGCCGCAGGGCTTCACGCTGCACTGGTAT
Organism: Paraburkholderia sp. J63; assembly: GCF_905220245.1. NCBI lineage: Bacteria > Pseudomonadati > Pseudomonadota > Betaproteobacteria > Burkholderiales > Burkholderiaceae > Paraburkholderia > Paraburkholderia sp. J63. The sequence continues at coordinate 57,744 of NZ_CAJMZF010000006.1, forward strand.
GCGCAGGCGTGGCGCGATTTCCAGCTCGGCAGCGTGCTGTGGGTGACGTTCGAAGTGGTGGGCGCGGTCGTGCTGCTGTCCATCGTGCTCGGCGTGCCCGCGGCGTATGCGTTGGCGCGCGCGCAGTTTCCCGGCAAGCGCATCGCCATGCTCGTGTTCCTGCTGCCGCTGATGGTGCCGCCCGTCACCTACGGTATTCCGATGGCGACCGCGATGTACCACTTCGGCCTCGCCGGTACGCTGCCCGGCGTGATATGCGCGAACCTCGTGCCCGCGCTGCCGTTCGTGATTCTCGTGATGACGCCGTTCATCGAGCAGATCGATCCGAACCTGGAGTCGGCGGCGCGCATTTTCGGCGCGAACACGTTTCGCTATTTTCTCTATGTATTGCTGCCGCTCCTCGTGCCCGGGATGCTGGCGGCGGGGCTGCTCGTGCTGGTGCGCACGATCGGCATGTTCGAACTCACTTTCTTTACCGCCGGACCCGATACGCAAACGCTAGTCGTCGCGCTCTACTACGCCGTGTTTTCGACGGGCGTGCGCGCGCCGCAATCCATCGACGCCATGGCGATGATCTACATGGCGATCACGCTCGCATGGGTGCTGGTCGCGCTGCAGTTCGTCAGCCCGACACAGCTCGTGTCGCGCGTGAAGGAATCGCGTTAGCGCGACGCCGGCGGCTTTACTGACACATCCGCGGAAACCCCTGGAGCAACGCAAGATGAGCAACAAGCGAAAGACCCCCGAAGAACTGCGCAGCCACCGCTGGTATGGCGTGAACGACCTGCGTTCGTTCGGCCACCGCTCGCGCACCGCGCAGATGGGCTACAGCCGCGAGGAATATGCAGGCAAACCGGTGATCGCGATCCTCAACACGTGGAGCGAGATCAACCCTTGCCATACGCATTTCAAGCAGCGTGTGGAGGAGGTCAAGCGCGGCATCTGGCAGGCGGGCGGCTTTCCCATCGAGTTGCCGGTGCAGACGCTCTCCGAGCCGTTCCAGAAGCCCACCACGATGCTCTACCGCAACTTCCTCGCGATGGAAGCCGAGGAGACGCTGCGATCGTATCCGGCCGATGGCGTCGTGCTGATGGGCGGCTGCGACAAGACCACGCCCGCCTTGCTGATGGGCGCGATCTCAATGGATCTGCCGACGATCTTCCTGCCCGCGGGCCCCATGCTCAACGGCAACTGGAACGGCGTGACGCTCGGCTCGGGCTCGGACACCTGGAAATACTGGGCCGACCTGCGCGCGGGCAAGATCACCGAGGACGACTGGAAGGGCGTGGAAGGCGGCATCGCGCGCTCGCCGGGCCACTGCATGACGATGGGCACGGCCTCCACGATGACGAGCGCCGCCGAAGCACTGGGCTTCACGCTGCCGGGCTTCGCCTCGATTCCCGCGCCCGATTCGCGCCACGCGCAGATGTCGGCGAAAACGGGCATGCGTATCGTGGAGATGGTGTGGGAAGACCTCAAGCCTTCGGACATCATCACGCGCCAGTCGGTCGATAACGCCGTCACGACCTGTCTCGCGCTCTCGGGATCGACGAACGCCATCGTTCATATGATCGCGCTCGCGCGCCGCGCCGGTGTCGATCTCACACTTGCTCAGTACGACGAAATTGCGCGCCGCACGCCGGTGCTTGCGAACGTCCGCCCGACCGGCAAGTACCTCATGGAGGACTTCTACTACGCGGGCGGGCTGCGCGCGATGCTCAAGGAACTTGGCGACCTGATCGACGGCTCGCAGATGACCGTGAACGGCAAGACGCTCGGCGAGAACATCGCCGATGCGCAAATCTACAGCGAAGAGGTGATCTACCGGCGCGCGACGCCGCTGATGCCGGACACGGGCCTGGCCGTGCTGCGTGGCAATCTCGCACCCGATGGCGCCGTCATCAAGCCCGGTGCCGCGGAGAAGCGCCTGCACGTGCATACGGGCAAGGCCGTCGTGTTCAAGGACTATAACGACATGGCCGCGCGTATCGACAGCGAAGAACTCGACTGCGACGAGAACAGCGTGATCGTGCTGCAACACGCGGGCCCGATTGGCGCGCCTGGCATGCCCGAGTGGGGCCAGTTGCCGATTCCGCAAAAGATCCTCAAGAAGGGCGTACGCGACATGCTGCGCATTTCGGACGCGCGCATGAGCGGCACGAGCTACGGCGCGTGCGTGCTGCACGTGGCGCCCGAGTCGTTCATCGGCGGACCGCTCGCCCTCGTGCAGGACGGCGACCTGATCGAACTGAACGTGCCGGAGCGCCGCCTGAACCTGCTGATCTCCGACGAAGAGATGGCGCGCCGCAAGGCCGCATGGGTGACGCCCGAGCCGCGTTTTACGCGCGGCTACGGCGCGATGTATCAGATGCACGTGATGCAGGCCGACAAGGGCTGCGAGTTCGATTTCCTGCAGCGTGACGGCGTTGCCGGCTCGTGCGGCAGCGGCGGCGAGCCCGAGATTCATTAAAGAGTTCAGTACGGATCCACCGCGCAACGCGGGGGAGACAGGATCCGGCATCGAAGGCGGGGCGCCTCGCGGTTCGTGACCGCGGCTCGCCCCATGCGGCTCGACAGGGGCATATCCGTATCCGGCGTCAAGAGCAGCAGAAAACAAGCAATACATCACAACGACTATATGCAGGAGTACAGATGAAGAAGACCATTCTCGCTTCCACGCTTGGACTCGCCGCACTGGGTGCGCACGCTCAGAGCAGCGTTACGCTGTATGGCATCGTCGATACGGGCATCGGCTATCAAAGCAGCTCGGCCGCGCTCGGCAGCAACTCGGGCGGCCATGCGGTCGTCAAAATGGTTCAGGGCGTCTGGGCCGGTTCGCGCTTCGGCCTGAAGGGCGCCGAAGACCTGGGCGGCGGCACGCGCGCGATCTTCCAGCTCGAAGAAGGGTTCAACTCGGCCAATGGCGCGCAATCGACCACCAACCTGATGTTCAGCCGCGCGGCCTATGTCGGCCTCGCGAACCAGCAATACGGCACGCTCACGATGGGCCGCCAGTATGCGCCGTACTATTCGCTGCTCGCGCCGTACAGCCCGACCAACTGGCTCACGGGTGCCTATGGCGCGCACCCGGGCGATCTCGACTCGCTGGACACGATCTACCGTATCAACAACGCAGTGGTCTATACCTCGCCGAATATCTCGGGCTTTACCGTGAGCGGCATGTACGCGTTGGGCGGCGTGGCGGGCAGCACCAACGCTGGGTCTTCGTGGAGCGTCGCCGCGAACTACATTCGCGGTCCGGTCGGCCTCGCCGTGGGCTTCGAGCGTCTGAACAACTCGACGAGCGGCGGCGGTGCGTGGGGGGCGAATTCCACGGCGAACAGCAATGGCGAGCCCGGCGTTTCGGGCATCACCAACGGCTTCCAGACCGCGCAGGCGCAACAGCGTTTTGCCGTGACGGGCGGCTATGCCTTTAATTCTCAGTGGGATATTTCGGCATCCTGGTCGAATGTTCAGTACGTGGCCGGCGCGGGATCGAAGTTCTTCGATACGCAGATCTGGAACACCGGCGGCGTTGTCCTGCACTACAAGCCGCTTACCGCGCTCGATCTTGCCGCCGGCTACAGCTATACGCGCGCGACCCGGGCAAACGGCATCACGAGCGCGGCTTCGTATCGGCAGTTCAACCTCTCGCAGTACTACACGCTCTCGAAGCGCACGGGACTGTACTTCGTCGAGGCGTATCAGCGCGCGGGCGGGCAGACGCTGGGCACCAACGGCGCGGGCAACATCATCGACGCAACCGCCGATATCGGCGATGGTCAGAACAGCGCGCCGTCCTCGTCGCGCAGTCAGGTCGCGGGCGCGATCGGCATCATCCACCGCTTCTGATTTTCACGCTTTCATCCTCCGACGCAGTCTTCGCGGCGGCGCCATTGCGGCGCCGCCGTTTTTTGTGCATATGCACGGCTGGATGCCGGGACGGGCTGCCGGAAGCGGCGCCAGGTGCGCTTCGCGAGGCTGCGCTATCATGCACTCCGATTTCAAGATAAAACCGGCCGACCGCGTGTGGACGTATCGCATGGGGATCGCCGCCCATCCACGCACCCGATTTCCTCGATGTTCGACTTCCATCTCTCCGGGGGCGTCCTGCTCCCGCACATGCAGGCGCTCGACGTGCTCCAGCTCTGCGGCATCGCCATTGCGCTCGTGCTCGGCGGCATGGTGAAGGGGGTAACCGGCATCGGCGTGCCGCTCGTCGCCATGCCGATCCTCACGCAGTTCCTGCCTGTGAAGCAGGCCGTCCTGCTGCTTTCGATGCCGATCATCCTCGGCAATATTCCGCAGGCGCTCGAAGGCGGCGAGCTGTGGAAGACGGTCAAGCACATTGCCGCGCCGCTGATCGGCACCGTCATCGGCAATATCGTGGGCGTGGCCGTGCTGATCCGGCTCGAGCCGCATCACGCGCTGGCGGCTTCGGGCGTCACGCTGATCGTGGCCGCCGCGCTGATGCTCGCCTCGCCGCGGCTCACGCTCGCACCTGCGCTCGTCAGGCCGGTGGGTTTCGCGCTCGGTTTCGGCGCGGCCCTCATGGAGAGCATCGCGTCGGTGCCCGGACCGCTGCTCGCGATGTATCTGATCGCCTCGGGCGCGACGGGCCGGGCGTTCACCAAGCAGATCGCGATCATTCTCGTGGTGTCGGTGCTCACGCTGGTCACTACGTTCAGCGGTGGCGCGCACGCGAGCGGCGCCGACCTCGCGATTTCCGCTGCGGCGAGCCTGCCGTCCATCGCGGGCATGTTCCTCATCCGGCCGTTGCGCGACAAACTGCATCCGCTGGCGTTCCGCATCATCGTGCTGGTGTGCGTGCTGGCGGCGGCGTTGCAGATGATCATCAAAGCGGGCGTGCTGTGACGCTCGATGAACATCGAGCGTTGCAAGCGGCTTGCCGCACGGCGTGCAGCAAGCCTTGCATTGGCGGCGGATTTAGCTGCCTGCAGTGGTCAAGGATGGCGGGCCTGCGTCGGCTGGCGAGGCACCCGGTTGTGCCGGGGGATTCGGCATGGCTGACGAGAACAGTTGCTCGATCAAATTCTTGAGCTCACTGGCGATTTTGGGCAGGAGTTCGTTCGCAAGACCCGGTGCCATGTTCGAGAGCTGCGAGGCGAGACGCTGCAGGCCGTCGGGGCCGGCCATGTCGCTCCCGCTGGTGCCGTTGTCCATGGTGGGTGGTGCGGCGGGCCCCGGCGGCTGAGCGGGCTGCTGCTGAGTTCCGATGCCGGCCATGTCGCCGCCACCCGTGTCGTTGGCAGGGGCGGGCTGTGCGGCGGGTGCGAGTGACTGGGCGGGCTGCTGCTGGGTTCCGATGCCGGCCATGTCGCCGCCACCCATGTCGCCGGCAGAAGCGGGCTGTGCGGCGAGTCCAGGGCCGGCCGTATCTCCTCCGCCAGGGGCATTCCCCGCGGGCATCGACGCGTCGGGGGGGAGATTCGAGGCGACAGCCTGCAATTGCCCCGAGGAGGCTTTCCACTGCTCGAGTTTTTGCAAATCGGCAGGGCTCAGTGGCTCTTGACGCAAGTTTTGCATCTGCCCATCGCTGCCGGCGATATAGCTGGTGTGCAGCCCACCTCCGGCCTTGTCTACCTGCGCGCTGCCATCCGGGCTGAACCTGGTGGATGTGAGCGTGCCACCGCGTTCGTTGGGGTCGTAGGCAAACGACGACGCAAGATTGCCGTTCGCATCGTAGTTTTGCCCGGCCCGGAGATTGCCCGTCGCGTCGAATGAATAGACGTCGTGGCTGCCATCCGGATTGGCAGTGACCCGATTCGTCAACGGGCCGTTTTGCGGGTCGCCGGTGCCCGGCTGCATTCCGTCCGGGGGCATCATTCCTGGCATTGCTAACGGATTCGGCGGGTTGGGGTACAGGCCTGGTGGCATGCCGGCGCTGGCATTGGGCCCGGCGATTGCGCCGGCGAGGCCGATGTTCGGGGCCGATGCAGCGCCACCAGCGTTCAAGGCGGCTGCGGCGCCCGCAGACGCACCGACGCCGTAGTATGCATCGTTAGCGATGCCGGGTTGCAGTTTCACGCGCATGATTTCATCCCTTTCAGTGAATCGGATGGACGTGCCACCGGAGTCGGGCGCAGAAAGGAAGCATCGATCCGGCGACACGGCCGCGCAATGCACGGCATCTTTAGTGTGCTGGCGCGTGGATTCGGCGAGTGTTATCGGGTCATTGTTTTGCTTGGTGAGGATGCGTTTGCGGTAAGAGAAAAGTGCCGGTCGGACGCTTTGAGTCCCTTAAAGACGGTGGGACGGTACGTGCTGCATTGACTGGCGTCTTCGTATGCGTGCTGGCGGCGGCCCGGTCGTTTATCAACTCGGGCGTGCCGTGAGGTTGGATGAATGGCAATGCGCTTGCCGCGCCGGGCGCGGCAAGCGTGTTGTTGCGTACAGGATGATTAGCTGCTTTCAGTGCCTGACACCTGGTTTGTATTGTCCGTTGTGGCGGAGGCGTTGGATGTGGAGGTGTCACCGCTAGAGGCAGGGTTTTGGGAAGAATTGTTGTTGGCTGCCGAATCGGGTTGCTGCACCGAAGTGTCGTCTGCTGCCGACGTGTTTGATACACCAGACATGTCCTGCGTTGTCGTGACGTCCGCTGTGCGGGTCTGCCCGGTTTGCTGGTCATCGGCGGCTTGAGCCACGGCTGTGGTGTCACCACCCCTGGTGTCGACAGCGGAGCCCGCCACGTGTGCGGGTTCACACGCATGATTTCATCCTTTCGTTGAATTGGATGGGCATGTCACTGGACTCAGGTCGTCGATGCAGAACATCGATTCGGCGGCATGACCGAGCAAAGCCCGGTATCTCCAGTGTCTGAGCACGCAAATTTCGCAGGTGGTACCGGATCACTGACTCGCAACGTGGATGTGCGAGAGATCAGGCCCAGTGATTCGCCGCATAGGGAGAAGCAAGGCAGGTGTCCAGAACTGTTGGCCCGCGAGGGCGATGGGCGATTCAGTTACTAAGGATAACCATATAAATGAAAACATGCCGTTCAGCGCATGTCTGAACGGCATCGGTCTGCAAGGTGTATTTCGTATGCGAATACCAGGCAGGGTGTCTCAAGTGCGCTTGCCGCGCTGTTCCACCGGCGTGAAATCGAAGCTCGCGAAACTACCGCCCTGATAGCGCTGCGCGACGGCGTCGAGCGGATTCACTTTGGCGAGAATCTCGGCCGCATGGTCTTCGGCGTTCTGCTGCGGCCTGAAGCCCAGCCGTGCGGCGTCGTCATTCGCACCGCTTTGCACCCAATAGCTGCGCGTATTGTTCGATACGCCCCAGACGACCGCGAAGCCGATCGATTCCACGTTGATCACGCGATCGACGAGATGGAACAGGTCTTCGTGACCGAACCACGTGCTCAGATGGCGAAATTCCGTGGGCTTCGGCAGGCAACTGCCGATGCGCACGTTCACGGTCTCGACGCCGTGCTTGTCCCAGTAGAGCCGCGCGAGCGATTCGCCCCACGCCTTGCTGAGCCCATAGAAACCGTCGGGACGAAATGCGCAATCGAGCGTGAGCCGGTCTTCCACCGGATACATGCCGATCGCGTGATTCGAGCTCGCGAACAGGATGCGCTTCGTGCCGTGGCGGCGTGCGCCTTCGTAGATTTCGACGAGCCCGCGCAGGTTGTTCTCGATGATCTCGGGCAGCGGGCGCTCGACGCTCGTGCCGGCCATGTGGATCAGCACATCGACGCCTTCGAGCAGGCGGTCGACCACGGCGGGATCGCGCAGATCGCCGTGCATGACGTCTTCGCCGGCAACGAGCGGTTCTAGCGGCTTGGAGCCGGCCGCCGAACGCAGGTTGACGCCGCGTTCGAGCAGGCCCTTGCGCAAGACGGCGCCGAGCTGGCCGGCTGCGCCGGACAATGCAACTTTCTTCACGGTGGGGTTACCTCACATAAAAACGCCGAAAGCCGGCGCCCGGATTTTTCGGGCGCCGGCTGATGAGCCGGTCAGGCTTTCACTTTTTGCGCCGGCTGGAGCACGGCGCCAACCGCGTTATATTGTTCGTTATCCTTATGTTGATTCGAGATCATCCGCCAGGCGACGATCGCGCCGATCAAATCGAACAGCATGAGGCACACGAACAAGGGGTTATAGCCGATCGTGCTCGCGAGCGCCCCGACGATGAGCGAGAACACCGTCGCGCCGAGGTAGCCGAACATGCCCGAGAGGCCCGTGGCCGTGGCGACTTCGTGCTGGCCGAAGACGTCGGAGGCCAGCGTGAACAGGGCGCCCGAGATGGTCTGGTGCGCGAAGGTGCCCACGCAGAAGAGTGCGATGGCGGCATACGGGCTCGCGACGAGGCCCACGCAGGCCGGTCCGACCATCAACAACGCGCCGGTCGTGATGACGAGCTTGCGCGAGGTGATGAGCGAGCAGCCGAACCAGCGTATGAAGAGCGGGGCGAGATAGCCGCCAACGAGGCAGCCGAGGTCGGCGGCGAGGAACGGCATCCACGCGAACAGCGCGATCTCCTTGAGGTTCATGTGGCGCACGGTGACCATGTAGAGCGGAATCCACGCGCCGAAGGTCTGCCATGCCGGCTCCGCGAGCATGCGCGGAATGCCGATGCCCCAGAAGCGGCGCTGCTTGAGCACTTCCTTCCACGACGGACGCTTGCCCGCGGTGCTCTGTTGCGTCGCGTCCTGACCCGAGCGGATGTACTCGGCTTCTTCCTTCGAGAGCATCGAGTGCTCGGCCGGCGTGCGGAAAAACACGAGCCACAGGGCCACCCAGATCAACGCGACGCCACCGGTCAGCACGAACGCAAATTGCCAGTTGTATTTAAGAATGCACCAGACCACGAGCGGCGGGGCGATCATCGCGCCGATCGACGTGCCGGTGTTCAGCCAGCCGGTGGCGACCGAGCGCTCTTTGGCCGGAAACCACTGGCTGATGGCCTTCATGCCGGCCGGGAAGATCGCGGCTTCGCTCATGCCGAGCAGGCCGCGGAAGAACGCGAGCGCGGGCCAGCTGGAGGCGAGGCCATGCAGCATGTTGGCGATGGCCCAGCCGAACGCGAAGATGGCGAAGCCGATCTTCACGCCCACGGAGTCGAGCACGAAGCCGGCGATCGGCTGCGCGAGTGCGTAGCAGGCCTGGAACGCGGTGACCACGTACGAGTACTGCTGCGTGGACATGTGGAGCGTTTCGGTGAGCGTGGGCGCCGCCACGGAAAGCGAGCTGCGCGCGAGATAGTTGAAAATCGTGCCGATCATGATGAGGCCGATGATCCACCACCGAAGCCCCTTGATAGTCTTGCGTTGCACTGCTCGTCTCCTGTTGTTCCGGAATGGGCGCCAAGCCCGGGCTCCGGTCCCATGCAAGCGGTTGCTGCTGGAAGTTGTCTGCGTGTGCTCGCCGGCAGTGCGCTGGCCGCGTTGTCATGCGGCTGGGCACGGGTGCTGCCGCTTTAATACCGGGTGTGCCTGTTTTCCGTTCCTCGGCATGTAAGACATCATTCTATTTGCGCTAAAGTTGTAAAGCAAATATTGTGTCGATGGGGATTTCCCTGGGCGTGCACGCGAGTTGTCCCAGGCGTCTGCTTCTTGAACCATAACGGGCGGGGGCACGCACGAGCATTCACGTCTATGTCTTTTGGGCAGGGTAGCTTGCTGGATGACAGTTCCGCAGCGGAAGAATAGCGGGCTGGTTGACAATCCTCTTGTTGTATTACAACAATGCTGACGTTGCGCTCGACAAGTGATCGAGCGGCCTGCCCGCGTGATCCCCGCGCACCCCGAAAAAACGGACGAGACACGATGAACTCCCCCGCCATTGCCGTAAGCGTTCAAGCGCTCGAACAACTGAGCCATGTTTCCACCGCGACGCTGACCACCCAGCTCTTCAAGCACGGGCTGCGTAACGTCTTCATGCAAGGCGTGAAGCCGCTCGCCGCGCCGGCACCCGGCGCGCCCAATCTCGTTGGCCCGGCCTTTACGATGCGCAACATCCCGGCGCGCGAGGACCTCGATCAGCTGAGCGCGTTCCAGAACCCCGAGCATCCGCAGCGCAAGGGCGTCGAGACCGTGCCGGCCGGCGCCGTCCTCGTGCAGGATTGCCGTGGCGTGACCGACGCCGCGTCGATGGGATCGATCCTCGCCACGCGCATGCGGGTGCGCGGCGTGGCCGGCATGGTGTCGGACGGCCCCGTGCGCGACAGCGCGACCATTGCCACCCGCGGTCTGCCGGTCTTCTGCGCGGGCGCTTCGGCGCCGCTCAATTTGTGCCGGCATCACACGGTCGATCTGAACGTGCCCATCGGCTGCGGCGGCGTGGCCGTGTATCCAGGTGACATCATCGTCGGCGACGCCGACGGCGTGGTCGTGATCCCGCTTCATCTGGTCGAATCGGTGGCGCAGGCGGCTTCGGAACAGGAGGAACTCGAGCGCTTCATCACCGAGCGCATCGAGGCGGGCGCGGCGCTCCCCGGCACCTATCCGCCGAACGAGGCGACGCTGGCCGCTTACGCCGAATGGAAGAAAGCGCGTAGCTGAACACAGGGTCGCGCGCACGGTGACGCATCAGGCCGTGTCGAATTTTTTCTCTTTTTCCGATACGAAATGACGAAGTTTCAGGGGCAGGACGTCATCGAAATCGTGCGCGGCGGCTCGCGCCTGCTGGTGGCGCCGCAAGCGGGCGGACGGCTGCTCTCGTGGCATTTGCACGGCGCGCCGATCATCCACTGGCCCGATGCGGCCGACTGGTGCCAGCCCGCGCTGGTGCGTGGCGGCAACCCGCTGCTGTTTCCTTTCATCGCACGTCATCGTGTGGATGGGCGCATCGGCTTCTGGCGCGACGCGCAGCGCGTAGTGCGCGAAGTGCCCATGCACGGTTTCGCGCGCGACCTTCCATTTGACGCGCAGGTCGATCGGCACGGCGACGGCGTGCGCATGACGTTGACCGATAACGAGGCGACACGCGCGGGCTACCCATTCCGCTTTCGCTTCGAAGCCGTTTATCGACTCGTGGACGAAGCGACGCTAGATGTCGAACTGATCACGACGAATACGGCAGCAGCCGATGCGCGCGACGCCTGTATGCCGTACTACGCGGGCCATCATTTCTATTTCGCGTTGCCGTATACGCAGCGCGGCGAGGCGACGCTCGCACTGCCGCGCAACGTGTACCGGCATCAGTTGACGGACGGCACGACGACTGCGCCCGAGGCCGGTGCCGCGCGCTACACGTTCGGCGATCCGCAAATCGTCGACCGGTTTCACTGCCTCGAAGGCGAGCCGGCGGGTCCGGTGCGCATCGAGATGCCTACGCTGCGGCGCGCCGTCGAAATCGATCTGCGCCGCCCCGGCTCGGTACCCTGGTACGCCGTGACGTCGTGGACGCTCGCGCCCGATTCGGACTTCTATTGCGTCGAGCCATGGCTCGGCTTGCCCGACGCGATTCACAACGGCCTCGGCCTGCGCTGGCTGGAACCGGGGCAGACAGAGACGGCTTCGTTGCGCATCGGCGTGAGCGTGCTCGACTGAGGGGCGATGCAGGTGCGTTCTGGCTCACGGGAGGCCGCGCGGCCGGGCCAATGCGCTCAATGCTTGCGCCGTATGACTTACAATCCAGGACATACCTGACAACCCACCGCGTAGCACCTCACCATGTCTGAGCAAAAAGCGCCGAATATGCCGGCGCGGATTTACAGCGACATCCTGAACCGCATCATCGAAGGCGAATACAAGGAAGGGGAGCGGCTGCCGACCGAGCACATGCTCGCGGAGCGCTTCGCGACCTCGCGTCCCACCGTGCGCGAAGCGCTCGCGCAATTGCGTGCGGATGGCATCATCGCCACGCGCCACGGCTCGGGAACGACGGTCATGCGCCGGCCCGACCCGGACGTGCGCCGTTTCGCGCCGCTTGAAACGTTGTCGGACATCCGGCGTTGCTATGAGTATCGCGTGGTGGTCGAATCGGGCGCGGCGGCGCTCGCGGCGCAGAAGGCCGATGACGACGACATCGCCGTGATCCGCCGCGAATGGGATAACCTCCAGACCATCGTCGAAACGTCGGGCATTGGCGCGAAGGACGACTTCGCCTTTCATATGGCCGTCGCCCGCGCTTCGAAGAACCAGTTCTTCATCACCGCGCTCTCGGGCATCCAGGAGCAGATGGTGTTCAGCATGAACCTCTCGCGCAATCTCTCGCTCGTGAAATCCATCGAGCGGCAGCGCATCGTGCAGCAGGAGCACCTCGAAGTGCTGGAAGCGATTCAGGCGCGCGACGTACAGCGCGCGTCGCAGGCCATGCGCGACCATCTCGAACGTGCGGTCAGCCGCATGTTCGGCTCCTGATGGATTGAAGCCGGGCCGAACGGCGGGCGGCCAGGTTCGCGCAGTAACGCGCCTTTCGCGAAGTTTCCGCTTCGAACGATTTTTGCGTCGTATTTCCGAAGGGAAACATCATGGGTCCGATTCGGCCGCGCGGCCTCGCGCATGGGGATTCGCTCAGGACCAGACTGCTCGCCACGCTGACCGGGGCGCTGGCCGCCGCGCTGTTCGCCGCCCCGGCCTCGGCACGTCATGTTCCTGCGGCTCGTGCGCGCGCCGTCGCGATCATCGCCGATGCGCGCATGCCGATCGACACGCCTCAGGGGCACGGCGAGTTCGCGCTGGACATCAGCGCCGACTGGAGCACGCCGCAGCCGGACATCGTGCGCGCGGTGATCGTGCTGCACGGCCGCTTGCGCAACGCCGACGACTACTACCGCACGGCGCAGCGCGCCCGCACCGAGGCCGAAGCGGCGGGCCTGGATCCGGCCGGTACCTTGCTGATTGCCCCGCAATTTCTCTCGACCGTCGATACGCGAGCCCACGACGCGCCGCCCGACCTGCTGAGCTGGAATGACAACGCGTGGATGGGCGGGGCCGATGCCGTGACGGGCGCGCCAGTGAGCGCCTATGCGGTGCTCGACGTGATCGCACGCCGCCTCGCGGACAAACAGCGCTTTCCCAACCTGAAGACGATCGTGTTTGCGGGCCACTCGGGCGGCGCGCAGGTGCTGCAACGCTATGCGATCGCATCGGAAACGCCTGAGTCGCTTGAGAAACAGGGCATCGCCGTGCGTTTCGTGGTGGCGAGCCCATCGTCGTATGCGTACTTCGACGCGCTGCGGCCCGGCGCGGACCGCGCGCCTGCTACCTTCGACGCGGCGCGCTGCCCCGGCTTCGATACCTGGAAATACGGCATGGAGGCGCGGCCCGACTTCATGCTCGGGCGCACGCCCGCGCAGCTCGAAGCGCGGTACGCGCAGCGGCGCATCGTCTATCTCGTGGGCGGCGCGGACGACAATCCCGCCTCGGCCTCGCTCGACAAGACTTGCGCGGCGCAGGCGCAAGGGCCGCAGCGCCTCGCGCGGGCCCAGGGATTCTTCCGTTACATGCAAACGCGTCATCCGGCCGGGTTGAATCAGGAGTTTCATATCGTGCCAGGCGTGGGTCACGACGGCACGCGCATGCTCACTTCGCCCTGCGCGCTCAAGACGATGTTCGATATCGGAAACTGCGGTGGTTGAACACGGTGGCCAAAATGAAAAAGCGGGCTCCGCTCGCACGGATCCCGCTTTTTCAAAGACCGCGACGCCCTTCAGGGCGCCCGGTCGACAACGCCGTAGCGTTGCTCTGGCTCGTTACGCCGGCTGCTTGGCAGCGCGCGTGGCTTGAGCGGCAGCCTTCGACGCAGCCTTGGTGACCGCTTCGAAGTTGCTTTCGGCCATTTCGGCGGCTTGCTTGGCGGCCTTGTTCACCGATTCGTAGGCGCCTTGGGCAGCCGTGATCGCCGACTTGAATGCCGCGACGGCGCTTTCCGAGCCGGCGGGCGCGTTCTTCGCTGCGCTGTCGATGAGCGACTGCACGGCGTGCTGCTGCTGTTCGAACTGGCTTTGTGCGGCTTGCGCGAATTCCGTGTGCGCGGCCGAGACGATCGCGTAGACGGTGCGGCCATAGGCCAGCGCCTTGTCGGCGGCCGGCTGGGCGAAGCCTGCCTGCAGGGCGAAGAAGCCTTGCGGATCCTTGGCCGACAGCGTGCGCTGGGCATGTTCCTGGCCTTCGGCGATAGCGGCGCGGGCCGTTTCGATGTTCAGCTCGGCGAGCTTGACTGCGCCTTCGAACGCCTTGTTCGTAAGGCCGAAGAGCGCTTCGAGACCGGCTTTCTGGGTGGCGGCGAATTGTTCGGGGGTAGGCAGAGTCATGTCGTCGTTCCTGAGGGTGGACCGCTACGCGTCGGTTCCGTTACGAAAAAAGGAAAACTTTCTATCGATCACCGGTTCGCGTATTGGTGCGATGCAGCAATCGAGTTCATGATATCTCAAAACAAAGCTGTGTCAATAACTTTTTTGTGCGTCGCAACATTTCAGTAAACGCTTGATTCGCATTGGGAAATCAAGCCGGGGCAAGAGTGCAGTGAAAGCGCCTTGCGGCGCAAGGAATTTCCTATGCGAAACGCATGGACCAGGAGCTCGTTTCCGGATTTTCCTTAACGAAACTCATCGGCTAAACCCGGCGCGACTCATCGGTTCAGGCGCCGCGTACCCGCATGTTCCATCCGCTCCGGCCGCTCGCGCGCGCCCATTGCGCTAGGCTGAACCGCTCAAGCGCAGCCTGTTGCGGCTGAGTGCACAATGGGCGCTCCCCGGCGCGGCGGGCAGCGCGCCGGGGCGTCCCCCCATCGAGCCGCGACGCCAGCAACGGCGCGCGCCGGATCTGGCGAGCGCGGCTTTACATCGGACCGGAATCATCGTTGCGGGACCAGAGCAGGGGCCCGGCATGGGCCGGAGCCAAAGCTCGCTCTGGTCGACGCGCTAATTCCGGTCGACACAGGAGATGTGAAATGGCTGATTCCAGCGGGAAGTCTCTCGGCAAATCCACGACGAGCACCGGTGCGCCGGCCGTCAGCGACCGCAACTCTCTGACGATCGGTCCGGATGGCCCGGTCCTGTTGCACGACGTGCATTTTCTCGAGCAGATGGCGCACTTCAACCGCGAGAAAGTGCCGGAGCGGCAGCCGCATGCGAAGGGCGCGGGCGCCTTCGGCGAGCTCAAGGTCACGGAGGACGTCTCGAAGTACACGAAAGCGGCTTTGTTCCAGAAGGGGGCGAGCACCGAAGTGCTGGCCCGTTTCTCGACGGTCGCGGGCGAGATGGGCAGCCCGGACACGTGGCGCGACGTGCGCGGATTTTCGCTGAAGTTCTATACGACCGAAGGCAATTACGATCTGGTCGGCAACAATACGCCGGTGTTCTTCGTGCGCGATCCGATGAAGTTCCCGCACTTCATCCGCAGCCAGAAACGTCTGCCCGATTCGGGCCTGCGCGACAGCCACATGCAATGGGACTTCTGGACCAACAATCCGGAATCGGCGCACCAGGTGACCTATCTGATGGGCGAGCGCGGGCTGCCGAAAACATGGCGCCATATGAACGGATATGGTTCGCATACCTACATGTGGGTCAACGCCCAAGGCGAGAAGTTCTGGGTCAAGTACCACTTCCATACGCAACAGGGCATGCAGTTCTTCACCAACGCCGAAGCAGAGGCCATGGCGGGCCGCGACGCCGATTTCCACCGCCGCGATCTCTTCGAGGCGATCCAGCGCGGCGAACATCCGTCGTGGACGGTTTCCGTGCAGGTCATGCCCTATGCCGACGCCAGGACTTATCGCTTCAATCCGTTCGATCTCACCAAGACCTGGTCGCACAAGGACTATCCGCTCATCAAGGTCGGCACGATGACGCTCAATCGCAACCCGGAGAACTTCTTCGCGCAGATCGAGCAGGCGGCGTTCTCGCCGGGCAACACGGTGCCGGGCATCGGCCTGTCGCCGGACAAGATGCTGCTGGGCCGCGCGTTCGCCTATAACGATGCGCAGCGCGCGCGCATCGGCACGAACTTCCATCAGTTGCCGGTGAATCGTCCCAAAGTGCCCGTGCAGACCTATATGTTCGACGGCAATATGGCGTACGAGCATAGCGGCAGCGCGCCGACCTACGTGCCCAACAGCGGCGGGCGTCCGTGGGCCGACCAGACTGGTGCTGCCGAAGACGGCTGGGAATCCGATGGCGAAATGGTGCGCAGTGCCTATACGCTGCATGCCGAAGACGACGATTTCGGCCAGCCGGGCGATCTCGTGCGCAGCGTTTTCAACGACAAGCAGCGCGCGCTGCTTGTCGAGCAGGTAGTGGCGAGCCTGAACGGCGTGCGCAGCCCGGTGCGCGAGCGCGTATTCGAATACTGGAAGAATATCGACGCCAACGTCGGAAGCCAGATCGAGGAAATTGCCGGCAGCAGTAAGTAAATATCGTATTTGCCGCGTCGTTATTGCGCGGATCGCATTAATGCGCCGATCGCGCCGGGCGGCGCGCGCATGGAGTGGGAGAGCCGGAGCGATGCCTGTGTATCGCTCCGGTTTTTTATTGGCGCCCTGCGCAGCGCGCTTCTGCATGGCACAAGGGGAGGGCGCATAATGCGCGGATCGCCCTGCGGGCAGCGCCCGGACGCCATGCCCGTGCCCGCAGGTTCCGCACTGGCGCCCTACCGGCGCAACGCCGCTTCAGGCGATCTGTGCAGTCCGCATTGCGCGCGAGGGAATAAATCGGTCGCGCGATGCGTTATTCCAAACTGAAACGTTACGGCACGCTCACGTGAAAACGCCCCTTTCCGCTGAACCCGGTTTCGAGACCCTGGCTCCCGCGCAGAAATACACGCGCGTCGCTGTGCTATTGCACTGGTCGATCGCCTTGCTGATCCTCGCCAACGTCGCGCTCGGCCTCACTGCCGCGCTGTTGCCTGACGGTACGCTTTCGGACGAGTCGATCCGCTTCGTCATCGACACGCACAAATCCATCGGCATTACCGTGCTCGGTCTCGCGATCCTGCGCGTGTTGTGGCGCCTCACGCACCAGCCGCCGCCGCTGCCCGCCGAGTTCCCTTCATGGGAGCGCACGGCGGCGCACGCCGCGCATATCGCGCTGTACGTGCTCATCTTCGCGATGCCGCTCTCGGGCTGGCTGCACGACTCCGCGTGGGTGGCCGCCGCTTCGCATCCGATGTATCTGTTCGGCCTCTTTCAGTGGCCGCGCATCGGCTTCATCATGAATCTCGATCCCGCGACCAAGAACCAGTTGCACGATCAGTTCGGCGCGCTGCATACGGCGTGCAGCTACGCGCTTTACGGCGTGCTCGCGCTGCACGTTGCGGGCGCGCTCAAGCATCAATGGATCGATCGTCATTCGGTGCTGCGCCGGATGATGCCGTAACCCCCCAAAAGGACTGTCTTGAACGATTCGCTCGACCAGGTGCTCGCCCGCACGTCGCCACGCCTCTCGCCGGTGCGCACGCCCATTGCCAGCATCGCGATTCATCTCAGTGTGATGGTGCTCTGGTGCGTGCTGTTTGCGCGCGCATTCTTTCTGCAAGGCGTGCTCGCGTGGTCGACCGGTATTGCCTATGTGATCTACGACACGCTGCTGCTCGTGTTCGTGGCGTGGCAGGCGCGCGTGCTGCTGCGTCCCGCCGGCGCGGGAACTCTTCCGGATGCTTCGGCTTTGCCGGGTTCAACGCCGATTTCACAGCCAAGCCTCGGCGTGATCGTCGCCGCGCATAACGAGGCGGCTGTGCTGCCGATCACGCTCGACGCGCTGTTCGCGCAGACACGCGCCCCGCAGCAGATCGTGATTGCCGACGACGGTTCGAGCGACGGCACCGCGGCGCTGCTTGCGCAGCGTTACGGCCTGGTCGATCCCGGCGAAGGGTGCCTGAGCCTGCCTTCGCCTGGGTATCCTGATCTGCGCTGGCTGAAGCTGCCGCACGGCGGCAAGGCGCGCGCGCTCAATGCGGCGCTCGGCGCGATCCGGACCGATGCGGTGATGACCGTCGATGCCGACACCTTGCTCGAACCCGACGCCTGCGCCGCGATGGCCGACGCGTTTGGCCGCGAGCCCGCGCTCGTGGCGGCGGCGGGGCTGCTCACGCCGGTCTGCGGCACCTCGCCGAGCGGGCGCTTTTTTCAGTGGTTCCAGACCTACGAGTACATTCGCAATTTCATCTCGCGCTTCGCCTGGATGCGCGCGGACAGCTTGCTGCTCGTCTCCGGCGCATTCGCCGCGTTTCGGCGCGATGCGGTGATGGCCGTGGGCGGTTTCGATCCCCATTGCCTTGTAGAGGATTACGAACTGATTCACCGGCTGCGGCGCCACTCGGCCTGCGAAGGGCTCGGCTGGGACGTGCGCGTGATCGGCGCCGCCCGCGCCCGCACCGACGCGCCCGGCACGCTCGCGAGCTTCCTGCGGCAGCGCCGCCGCTGGTTCGCGGGCTTTTTGCAGACCCAGTACTGGTATCGCGACATGACCGGCAATCGCCGCTACGGCAAGCTCGGGCTCATGATGCTGCCGGTGAAGGCGTTCGACACCGTGCAGCCCATCTACGGCCTCACGGCGTTCGCGCTGCTGCTAGGCTTCCTCTTCGACGGACGCTTCACGATCGTGCTGCCGGTGCTCGCGGTGATCGTCGGGAAGATCGTGATCGACCTCGCGTTCCATTTGTTTTCCGTGCATCTGTACCGGCGCTGGAGCGGGGATCGCGCGAGCTCCAGCTTTGGCATGGCGCTGCTGGCGGCAATCTTCGAACCGTTTTCGTTCCAGCTGATGCGTCACGCCGGCGCCGCGCTCGGCTGGCTTCATTTTCTGCTCGGGCGTCGCAAGTGGGGCGTGCAGCAGCGCACCGGCCTCGGCACCACTCAGGGGAGCGGGACGGCGGTGTAGCCGCGCTCCGGCGCGCAGCGGCGCTCGCAGCGCGGCCCGCGCAAGGTATCCTCCTTCCGTGACAAGCAAAGCGCGAGCATTCGCGCGTTCTTCGACCGGACCAAGGAGCAAGCCGATGGAGCAAGACGACTCGAACGTACCGGACCCGCAAGGCAAAGACGAAACGCCCGAGCGCCGCGGCCCCGACGACCCCGGCCGCCGGCGCGTGCTAGGCGGGATCGCCGCGGTTGGCGTGGGACTCGCGCTCGGCGGCTGCCAGTCGCCCGAGCAGGCAGCGGGCGCGGCGCCACGCAGCGCCGGCGACACGCGCCTTGACGCGGCGCTGCGCGACCAGGTGCGCCACATCGTCGTGATCTACGCGGAGAACCGCAGCTTCGTCAATCTCTACGGCAATTTCCCGGGCGTGCAGACGCCGCTTTCCGGCGTGCCCGCAGAGCGCTACACGCAACGCGATCGCGACGGCGAGACGCCGCTCGCGCAGTTGCCGAAGATTTGGGGCGGCCTGGTTCCGCAGGCACAGGAGCTCGACGGCCAACGCTACATGATCGGCGAGCAGGCCATTACCGGCCTCGCGAACCGGCCGTTTCGCATCGTAGACGCGCAGGGCCATCCGTTGCCGAACGGAATCATTACGCGCGATCTCATCCATCGCTTCTACCAGAACCAGATGCAGATCAACGCGGGCCGCAACGACCAGTTCGCCGCGTGGGGCGATTCGGGCGGCCTCGTGATGGGCTATTACGAAAATTCCGCCGAGACGCTGCGGCTCTGGAAACTCGCGCAGCAATACACGCTTTGCGACAATTTCTTCATGGCGGCGTTCGGCGGCTCCTGGCTCAACCACATCTATCTGATTTCCGCGCAGGCGCCGTACTATCCCGACATTCAGTCGAGCCCGGCGAAGCATCTGGTCTCCGTGCTCGAAGGCGACGATCCGCTCGGCACGCGCCTGAAGCTCGCGCCCAATTGTCCGCCCTCGGCGCTAGGTGGCCCGCCGAAATTCGTAAACGACGGCCTCTTCACGCCCGACGGCTACGCGGTCAACACGATGGCGCCGCCGTATCAGCCGAGCAACGTGCGGGCCGCCGAGGACGGCAATCCCGCGTGGGCCGATCCCGCCAATCCGCGCGTGATGCCGCCGCAAACCTATGCGACGATCGGCGACCGGCTCTCGGCGAGGGGCGTCGACTGGGCCTGGTACAGCGGCGCCTGGCAGTACGCGCTCGACCATCGCGATACCGGCGCCGTGCCCGACTTCCAGTATCACCATCAGCCGTTCAACTACTTCGCCAACTACGCGCCGGGCACGGCGGCGCGCGCACGGCATTTGCGCGACGCGGGCCTCGGCGACGATCCGGCCACGAACCGCCTGCTCGCCGACATCGACGCGCAACGGCTGCCCGCCGTCACCTTCTACAAGCCGCAGGGCAACCTGAACATGCACGCGGGCTACGCCGACGTGGCGTCGGGCGACCGTCACATCGCCGCCGTGATCGAGCATCTGCAGCGCAGCCCGCAGTGGGCGAACACGGTGATCGTGATGACGCACGACGAGAACGGCGGCTGGTGGGATCCGGTCGCACCGCCGCAGGGCGACCGCTGGGGGCCGGGCTCGCGCATCCCGGCGCTCGTGATCGCGCCGTTCGCGAAGAAGGGCTACGTGGACCACACGTTCTACGACACCAACTCGATCCTGCGCTTCATCAGCCGCGTGCACGGACTCGCGCCGCTCGACGGCGTGGCGTCGCGCGACCGCGCCTTCGCCACGCGGGGGCAGACGCCGCCCGGTGATCTCACGGGTGCGCTCAATCTGGCGTGAGGTCGTGTCGATGGCGGGGCGGGCGCGTGGGCAGCAGCCACGAAACGCGCTCGCCCCTTCGCATCTCCCGACGTCGGCGCGCGGGTTGCTTATTGGAAACGCAGTTGCCGCTTCCGTGACTGAATCGATGAACTATCCGTCCGATCAATGAGTTGGCGCGATCCCCAGGCGGTTATCAACAGAGTTGTCCAATAAAACTGTGGACAACTTTTTTGCGCAAAATTTGTGCACCCGCCGTGACTTCCGTGAACTTGCTGTTTCCGATCAGGGACTTGGCGTGGATGTCCCAAGGTTGCCCACAAGGCTATCAACGAAATCTGTGGACAAGCCCGGCGCCGCGTTTCGTATCCGCGGCAAATCTGCTGCATTCGGAAACGGCGTGGACAATCCGATACGTATCAGATACTTGCCGCAGTCGTCCCAAGGTTACGCACAGGCCTCTCAACAAAATCTGTGGATAGCGCATCCAGATGCTGACACGCCCGCCAACCGCCTTGCGCGACGCTCGGCTTCCGCCCGATAATCGCCTTCGATACGCCTGACTCGCGACGCCTCATGCGTTGCGGCTTCTCCTTCCCCTCTGCGTCGCGCCGTGCTCAAGAACTCGCGCTTTGTCGGTCTTCTGCGTATTCCCGGTTTTTTGCCGCTTGCCGGCGCCACCCTGATGCTGGGCGTGGCGATGTCGTTCACCGCACCCTATCTGTCCTTGTTCGGCGTCGAACGTGCCGGCATGACGCCGTTCCGGCTCGGTGTGTTCATGACCGCGATCGCGGCGAGCGGCGTGATCGCGAGCACGGCGGCCGGGCGCTGGAGCGACGCCACCGGCAAGCATCGGCCGCTGCTGCTCGCCTCGCTTTGCGCGGCCACGCTCGGCTATCTGTGCTTGTGCGTCGTGCGCGACTACCGCTTGCTGCTCG
Organism: Paraburkholderia sp. J63; assembly: GCF_905220245.1. Taxonomy (NCBI): domain Bacteria; kingdom Pseudomonadati; phylum Pseudomonadota; class Betaproteobacteria; order Burkholderiales; family Burkholderiaceae; genus Paraburkholderia; species Paraburkholderia sp. J63. The sequence continues at coordinate 79,272 of NZ_CAJMZF010000006.1, forward strand.
CAGTGGGCATCGCGTTCATCGGCGCGGGCGGCTGCGCGCTCTCGCTCGTGTTCTCGTTCAGCCGCGCGGCATTGCCGGCCGCCGACGACGCCGAGCGCACCTTCGCGAGCGCCACGCTGCGCACGATATTATCGGCGGCCTGGGTGTTCGGGCCCGCGGTCGGCGCGCTGGTGCTCGCGGCGACCAGCTTCTACGGGCTCTTCCTGTTCGCCGCGGCGAGCTTTGCCGCATGCGGCACGATCGTCTGGCGCATGCGCGAGCCGCGCCAGGACGAACACGCCACGCAGCATCTGATGACGCGCCCCACGGCAGGGGAGGCCGTACAGGATGCCGAAGCGGCCGTGACGCACTACGAAGGGCAACCGCTCACCCAGGCCGAAGTGCTGCCCGCCGTGAAGCAGCGCGTGCACGTGAGCGCGCCCGACGTCTCTCAGGCCGACATCATGCGCGCGGTGGTTGCGCTCACACTGATCGGCCTGGCCGCCAACGCGACGATGATCGTGCTGCCGCTCTATATCGTGCACGGTCTTCAGGGCACGCGCATCGACGTCTCGATCATGCTCGGGCTGGGCGCGCTCATGGAAATTCCGATGATGCTCGCGCTCGGCGCGAAGGCGTCGCGCCTGCACAAGTTGAACTGGCTCGCCGCCTGCGCGGTCGTGCACGCGGTGTATTTCGTGTCGATGTCGGCGGCGCCCGGCGTGCACGCGCTCATTCCCATGCAGATCCTCAACGCCTTCGTGGTGGCCGTCACGTCGTGTCTCGGCATGACCTATGTGCAGGATCTGATGCCCGAATCGCCGGGACGCGCCACGGCGCTGTTCTTCAACGCCTCGCGGCTGGGCTCGATTCTTTCGGGCGTGCTTTCGGGCCTGCTCGTGCAGGCGTTCGGGTATCGCGGCACGTTCCTGTTCTGTGCCGTGCTCGCGCTCTGCGCGCTCGTATTGTTCGCGGTGCCGGGCGAGCTCTATCCGAAGATGGCGAGCGCCGTGCGGCGCTACGTGAGGGCGCGTCTCGAAGCGCGCCCGGGACGCGCGCGGAGCACGAAGGAGCGCGCCGATATGCCTGGCGATCCTGATTAATTGCCCGGGAACGAAAAACCGCACAATGGCTGCGCGGCCTCGAAGCATTCAGGGCATGGACTTCAGTGCATGTACGTGACGCGGCGCGTGCGATAGCTGAGCCGCAGGCCCGCGTCGAGCAGCGCGATGGCGAACCAGCGCGCCGTCTTGAGCATGCCGCTCACGCTGGGCATGGGCAGCCAGTCGTTGAGCAGTTGCACGGCGGCCTCGCTGCGCGTCGATTGCAGCAGGGCGATCACCTGCAGCAGCGAGCCCTCGTCCTTCGCCAGTTCCGACGCGCAGCGGCAGCGCGTATCGAGCGGGCGGCACGAGGCGCGGCAGAGGTTGGCCATCAGCAGGTCGAAGTAGCCAATGCCGTCCACGGCGAGCCCGGCCTCGGCGAGCACGCCGCGCCAGTTCTCGGCCTTGCCGTAGGCGTCGCAGTGCGGACGCAGCCAGGTGCGCACCGCGCGCAGCACAGTTTGCTCGGCGCTGTCCGGGTGCTGGACGAAGGTTTCGTCTATCAGCGTGTCGTTTCTCGCGAATGGGGTGGTCGGGTTCATGGAGCCTCCTTCGGGCGGAGTGGCTTCATAGTGCAACAAATCATCAGTAAATGCAAATGATTCTCATTTGCTAATTGAGTCGAGCCAGGACTGGGGTCGCATCGTGAACCGATTACTGCCGCCCCGACCGCGCTGATCCCGTCTCGCGCCAGAAAGGACTCTTCCAGGCGGCCCGCTTAATTCGGGGGCCGGAAGGGGCTAAAGTGGCGCCATGCGTGTACCAGCGCCGCTGGCGCACCGTGAGAGTTGGCCCCGACCCCTGACCGGTCGGGGCTTTTTTTTGCACCGCGCAAACGGGCGCAGGGCGGGGCTGGCACGGTTCCTGGGGCCATGACGCGATGCATAAGTCATTGAAACGAAAGAAACAGGTAAGGTATTATTCGGGCCGCGCGGCGCGACTCCATGTCGCTCCTGGGGCCGCCCTGGACGTCTCAAGAGGCACTTTCGTGATCAAAAAAGATGTCCAGGGAGCAATTTGTTGTATTTCGACTTAGTACAGTTCTGAATAAAAACAATGACTTGCATCAATTTTTGATTCGACCCGTGTTGTTGCGCTGCAAAACTTTCGTATTCCGTTTACCCTCGTTAACCCTTGAACGTGTGTTGCATTTCGCCTCGTAGCTGACGAATACATTACAGCCTGTCTGGTCCGATTTTCACCCCACGTCAATCTTTCAAGTTGCTTGCGCATAAGTCCGTGCGCTGACGAAGCTATTCGCTCCGCATTTTTAAGGTCCCGTTGAAATGCAATCCGTTCCATTCCTGAGTCTGTCGATCTGGATTCCCATCCTGTTCGGCGTGGCAGTGCTGCGCGTCGGGTCGGATCGTCATCCGCAGCGTGCGCGCTGGCTCTCGCTGATCGGCTCCGTCGTCGGCCTGCTGGTGACGCTGCCGCTGGTCACAGGTTTCGACAACCATGCCGCCGGCATGCAGTTCGTCGAATTCCGCAACTGGCTGCCCGACTTCGGCGTGGCCTGGCGTCTCGGGATCGATGGCATTTCGATGTGGCTCGTCGTGCTCACCGCGTTCACCACGCTCGTGATCGTGATCGCCTCGTGGGCGTCGATCACGGTGCGCGTCGCCCAGTACTTCGGCGCGTTCCTGATCCTCTCGGGCCTGATGGTCGGCACCTTCGCGGCCACCGACGGCATGCTCTTCTTCGTGTTCTTCGAAGCGACGCTGATCCCGCTGTACCTGCTGATCGGCACGTGGGGCCACGCGCGCCGCAGCTACGCCGCCGTGAAGTTCTTCTTCTTCTCGCTGGCCGGCTCGCTGCTGATGCTGCTGTCGATGCTGTATCTCTACAGCCAGTCGCACACCTTCGACATGTCGGCGTGGCATAACCTCACGCTCGGCTTCGTTCCGCAGATCCTCGTCTTCATCGGCTTCTTCGCGGCCTTCGCGGTCAAGGTGCCGATGTGGCCGTTCCACACCTGGCTGCCCGACGTCCACCTCGAAGCGCCCACCGGCGCGACCGTGCTGATGGCGATGCTCAAGCTCGGCGGCTACGGCTTTCTGCGTTTCACGCTGCCGATCACGCCCGACGCCGCGCACTTCTTCGCGCCCGTGATCATCACGCTCTCGCTCGTGGCCGTGGTGTACTCGAGCCTGCTCGCGCTCGCGCAGACCGACATGACCAAGATGCTCGCGTACTCGACGGTTGCCCACATGGGCCTCGTGACGCTGGGCCTGTTCCTCTTCAACCAGATCGGCACCGAAGGCGCGATCGTGCAGATGATCTCGTACGGTTTCGTCTCCGGCGCGCTGCTGCTCTCCGTGGGCGTGCTGTTCGACCGTACGCACACGCGCACCATCTCGGCCTATGGCGGCGTCGCCAACGTGATGCCGCGCTACGCGACTTTCATGATGCTGTTCTGCATGGCCAACGTGGGCCTGCCGGGCACCTCGGGCTTCGTGGGCGAGTTCATGGTCATCATGGGCGCCGTTCGCGTGAACTTCTGGGTCGGCGCAATTGCCGCGACGACCGTCATTCTGAGCGCTGCGTACACCCTGTGGATGTACAAGCGCGTGATCTTTGGCGCTGTGGCGAACAAGAGCGTGGCAAAGCTGGCCGATCTCGGCCGCCGCGAAACGCTGATCTTCGCTTCGCTCGCAGCGCTGGTGCTGGCCGTGGGCCTCTATCCGAAGCCCATGACCGACGCGATCGAGCTCTCGGCGGCGAACCTCGTCACCCAGGCCGGTCGCACCAGGCAACCCGTCGAGGATGCCGCGCAAACGGAATCCGTGCGCACGGGCGCGGACGCTCGCGCCCCGCAGCATTCGCCGACGTAAGCAAGCAAGTGATCAGTAAGGAATGACGGCGCACCTGCGCGCCGCCCCGCCGTGAGGCGGCGCGGCGCGCGAGTGCGTCCAGAAGTTTTCGAATTTTGAGATTCGGAAAAAGCCGCTGCGGATCGATGTCAAGTGAGAAGCAGGGCACGACGTGCGTGTGTTCCCGAGGCGCGACAAACCTCGCGAACACATGCGACATAGTGTCTCAATTCTGTTTTGACAAAGATCATTTTCTGCGTTCATTGATTGTCTTCGATCAAAGCGGCTGTATGATTCGGGCGCGCTTCCTTTGTCAGTTGTCAGGGGATGTGTCCGGAACTATTCAATGAATGAATTTCAGGCAAACGTGATGAAAAGAACGACCTTGCAAAGGTTACTGCTTCCCGTCAGTGCCGGATTGGCCATGTGTCTTTCCGGATGCAAGATGGAGCTCCTTGATCCCAAAGGCAGCGTGGGCATGGCGGAAAAGTCGCTGATCGCGACCTCCACCTGGGCCATGCTGATCGTGGTGATCCCCGTGATCATCCTGACGCTGTGGTTCGCGTACCGCTACCGCGCAACGAACCGCAACGCCACCTACGCGCCGAAATGGTCGCACTCGACGGCCATCGAAGTCGTCGTCTGGACCGTCCCGACGCTGATCATTCTGTTCCTCGCCGTGCTCACGTGGAAAACCACGCACGAGCTCGACCCCTACAAGCCGCTTGAATCGAACGTCAAGCCGATCAACGTCGAAGTGGTCGCGCTGGACTGGAAGTGGCTCTTCATCTATCCGGACCTCGGTATCGCGACGGTGAACCAGCTGGCGGTGCCGGTCGGTACGCCCGTGAACTTCAGCATCACGTCCGACTCGGTGATGAACTCGTTCTTCATCCCGCAACTGGGCACCCAGGTCTACGCGATGGCGGGCATGCAGACGCGCCTGCACCTGATCGCAGACGAAGCCGGCGACTACGCGGGCCTCTCGGCGAACTTCAGCGGCAAGGGCTTCTCGGACATGAAGTTCCGCACGATCGCAACGAACCAGCAAGACTTCGACGCATGGGTCCAGAAGGTCAAGGCGTCCTCGACGTCGCTCTCGATGGACCAGTACGCGACGGTCGCGAAGCCGAGCGAGAAGGCTCCTGTTGAGTACTTCTCGACGGTCGACCCGAAGCTCTTCAACAACATCATTGCGAAGTACAACAACGGCCACGTCACGAATTTCAGTGACCCGTCGTGCGTGACCAAGGGGTAAGCGGGCATGTTCGGAAAACTCACACTGGATGCCATTCCGTATCACGAGCCGATTATTGTCGGCACGATGATCGGCATGGCGCTGATCGGCGCCTTCGTGCTTGGGGGCGTCACTTACCTCGGTAAGTGGAAATATCTGTGGACCGAGTGGCTGACGAGCGTCGACCACAAGCGTCTGGGCGTGATGTACATCGTGCTCGCCCTCATCATGCTCGTGCGCGGCTTTGCCGACGCCATCATGATGCGCACCCAGCTCGCGCTCGCGTACAACGCGCCGGGCTATCTGCCGCCGCACCACTACGACCAGATCTTCACGGCGCACGGCGTGATCATGATCTTCTTCATGGCCATGGCCTTCATGGTCGGCCTGATGAACATCGTGGTGCCGCTGCAGATCGGCGCGCGCGACGTGGCGTTCCCGTTCCTGAACTCGCTGTCGTTCTGGATGACCGCGGTCGGCGCCATCCTGCTCATGATCTCGCTCGTCGTGGGTGAGTTCGCGATGACGGGCTGGCTCGCGTATCCGCCGCTTTCGGAGCTTGCATACAGTCCAGGGGTAGGCGTCGATTACTACCTGTGGGCGCTGCAGATCTCCGGTGTCGGCACGCTGCTGACCGGCGTGAACTTCTTCGTCACCATCATCAAGATGCGTGCCCCCGGCATGACGATGATGAAGCTGCCGGTGTTCACGTGGACGGCGCTGTGCACGAACGTGCTGATCATGGCCGCGTTCCCGGTCCTGACCGTCACGCTCGCGCTGCTCGGCCTCGACCGCTACCTCGGCATGCACTTCTTCACGAACGATGGCGGCGGTAACGCCATGCTGTACCTGAACCTGATCTGGGCCTGGGGTCACCCCGAGGTGTACATCCTGATCCTGCCGGCGTTCGGTATCTTCTCGGAAGTCGTTGCGACGTACGCGAAGAAGCCGCTGTTCGGCTACAAGGCGATGGTCTACGCGACCTGCGCGATCATGGTGCTGGCGTTCCTCGTGTGGCTGCACCACTTCTTCACGATGGGTTCGGGCGCCGACGTGAACGCGTTCTTCGGCATCGCCACGATGGTGATCTCGATCCCGACGGGCGTGAAGATCTTCAACTGGCTGTTCACGATCTACCGCGGCCGCCTCGAGTTCAACTCGTCGGTGCTGTGGACGCTCGGCTTCATGGTCACCTTCACCATCGGCGGCATGACCGGCGTAATGATGGCGATCCCGGGCGCGGACTTCGTGCTCCACAACTCGCTGTTCCTGATCGCTCACTTCCACAACGTGATCATCGGCGGCGTGCTGTTCGGCTATCTCGCCGGCATGAACTACTGGTTCCCGAAGGCGTTCGGCTTCAAGCTCAACGAGAAGCTCGGCAAGCGTGCATTCTGGTTCTGGCTCACGGGCTTCTATGTCGCGTTCACGCCGCTGTACGTGCTCGGCTTCATGGGCGCCACGCGTCGTCTGAACCACTACGACAATCCGGCATGGCATCCGTGGATGATCGTCGCCTGGTTTGGCGCCGTGCTCGTGCTGATCGGCATCGTGCACCAGTTCGCGCAGCTCTATGTGTCGATCCGCGACCGCAACCTGCCGGAAAACCGCGACCTGACGGGCGATCCGTGGGGTGGCCGTACGCTGGAGTGGGCGATCTCGTCGCCGCCGCCGTCGTATAACTTCGCAGTCATCCCGCACGTGAGCGAGCTCGACGAATTCGCGCACATGAAGGAAATGGGCCGCGAAACGCCGGACGTCGCGAACACGACGTACACCGACATCCACATGCCCTCGAACACGAGCGCTGGTTTGTTCATCGGCATGTTCAGCCTCGTGCTGGGCTTCGCAGGCATCTGGCACATCTGGTGGCTTGCCATCGCGGGCTTCGTCGGCATTCTCGCGACGGCCATCGGCTACAGCTTCCAGAAGAACGAAGGCTATTACATCCCGGCCGCCAAGGTCCGGGCCGACGAAGAAGCGCGCAACCGCGCACTGGTCAAGGCGTTCGCCGACAAGCAGCGCCGTGGCAAGGTTGAAGAAGCACTGGAGGCCAACTGATGTTGACGAATACAAGTGCGGCCGCACTCGCGGAGCACGATCACCACGATCACCCGCCGTCACACTCGGTGTTCGGCTTCTGGCTGTACCTGATGACGGACTGCATTCTGTTCGGCTCGCTGTTCGCAGTGTTCGCCGTGATGCAGAACCAGTTCGCGGGCGGCCCGACGGGCAAGGACCTGTTCGACATTCCGGGCGTCGCGATGGAAACGGCAGTGCTGCTGCTGTCGTCCATCACGTACGGCTTCGCGATGATCGGCGCGTACAAGAAGCGCACCGGCCAGGTGCTGTTCTGGCTGGCCGTCACGTTCCTGCTGGGCGCGACCTTCCTGTATTTCGAACTGCATGAATTCGCGCACCTGATCGAAGAAGGCGCGGGCCCGCAGCGCAGCGCGTTCCTCTCGTCGTTCTTCACGCTGGTGGCCACCCACGGTCTGCACGTGACGATGGGCATGATCTGGATGATCGTGCTGATGGTGCAGACCCTGAAGGCGCCGGAAATCGGCGAGCGCGAAATCCGCCGTCTGTCGTGCCTGAGCCTTTTCTGGCACTTTCTGGACATCGTCTGGATCTGCGTGTTCTCCTTTGTCTATCTTGCGAGCGTGATCTAAATGAGTGCTCATTCCATCCACGAAGAAGAAAGCCACGGCAGCCTCGGCGGCTATCTGGCAGGTTTCGTCCTGGCGGTGGTGCTCACGGCCGCTTCGTTCTGGCTCGTGCTGCATGGCGGCTTCTCGCGCGAAACCGCGCTGATCGGCCTCGCCGTGCTGGCAGTCGTGCAGATCCTCGTGCACCTCGTGTTCTTCCTGCACATGAACACGTCGTCGAGCCAGCGCTGGAACGTGACCGCGTTCACCTATACCGTGCTGACGGTGTTCATCATCGTCGGCGGTACGCTGTGGGTCATGCACAACGTCGGCATGAACATGATGTCGCGTTGATTTCCTGGCTGGCTGGATCCGGTGCCTGGCGCCGGACCCGGCAGTGAGGCAAACGCCGCCTGGGCTTCGGCCCGGCGGCGTTTTTCATTTGAGCGCGCGATTTCGCTTCGGAAACGGTTCGCCTCTAATCGCTGAAGCGCTGCCGCACGACTTCCGCGACCGCCTTGCCGAGCTTGTGGTGCTGATCGGCCTCGTAGTGCACGCCGTCGGTGGGGCTCACTTTGACGATTTCGCCGGCGTCGAGAAACGCCGAGCCGTGCTTCACGGCCACGCGCTCATAAAGCGGCGCGAGCAGGCGCGACCTGGCTGCGCCGCCCGTGAAAATTTCGCCGAGAAAACCCACCTCGTCGATCGGCGCTGGCGCCATCAGCAGGACGTGCGGTGTCGAGCCGCCGGGACCCGCGCGACAGGCCACGAGCGTTTCGAGCAGCACGTCGACCGAATGAGCGATATCGGCGGGCGTGACGGAAAAGCGTGCCTTGAGGTCGTTGGTGCCGAGCATGAGCACGACGATGTCGACAGGCAACTGACTCTCGAGGCACGGGCGCAGATACGCGTGACCATTCTTGTGACGGCCCTCGATCGGATCGTCGTGAACCGTGGTGCGCGCGGGCAGACCTTCCTCGATCACCTGCCATCCGTTGCCGAGCGCCGCGGCCAGCACGCCGGGCCAGCGGTCGGCGGGGTCGAAGCGCTCGAGCACGCCGGGCAGGTTGAGCGGCTTCGTGCCGTGGGTATTGGAATCGCCGTAACAGAGCAGGGTGCGTGACGACATGAGGGTCCCTCCAGATGGTGAGTTTCCGATGTGAAACGGCCGGGCGCGGCACAGGGCCCGCGCAAAGGCACTACGCTGAATGTGAGATTACTAGACGACTGGTCTATTCGGTCTGTAACATGGCAGCCCATGAACGCAGCGCCAGCCGTCGAAGTGCGGCAACACATCCTCGATACCGCCATGCCCATCTTGCTGGGCAAGGGCTTTTCGGCCGTGGGTCTCAATGAGATTCTCGCGGCCGCGGGCGTCCCCAAGGGGTCGTTCTATCATTATTTCGGCTCGAAAGAGGCGTTTGGCGAAGCGTTGCTGACCTCGTATTTCACCGAGTACGTGGAGCGCCTCGACGCGCAGCTCGCGAACGAGGCGGATACGCCGGCGATGCGGCTGATCGGTTATTTCGAGGCGTGGCGCACGATGCAATGCGCGGACGGTCCCGACGGCAAGTGTCTCGCGGTGAAGCTGGGCGCGGAGGTGAGCGACCTCTCGGAGTCGATGCGCGCGGTCCTGCGCCGCGGCACGGACGAGATCGTCGGGCGCATCGCCGCGTGCATCGAGGCGGGCCGGGCAGACGGTTCGCTTGCGGGGGGGAGCGATGCCGCCGTGACGGCGGCGACGCTCTACGAACTGTGGCTGGGCGCGACGCTGATGGAGAAGATCCGCCGCGACCGCAGCCCGCTCGACGCGGCCATGGCGGTGACGCGGCAGTTGTTGAACCTGCCGCCTGGCGATTGATCGAACGCCAATCGACGCAACGTAGCAGCGGGATGGCAGTGGAGTTCGTAGTGAAGCGGCGCCCTTGAACGGGCGCCATGCTTGAGGGCCGCGATGCGCGGCCAGTGACTAGACGACCGGTCTAATATCACGTGTGCGAGCGCGTGTGCGGCACGTCGTGCCGACTGGTTCAGCGGGCGTGCGAGCGCCCGGACATCACCGAAAAGAGGAACGCCGATGAAGGTATTGATCGTTTTGACTTCGCACGAAGACCTCGGCAACACGGGCAAGAAAACCGGTTTCTGGCTCGAGGAATTCGCGGCGCCCTACTACGCGCTGCGCGATGCGGGTGCGCAGATCACGCTGGCGTCGCCGAAGGGCGGCCAGCCGCCGCTCGACCCGAAGAGCAGCGACCCTTCGGCCCAGACCGATGCGACGCGCCGCTTCGACGCTGATCCCGCGGCGCGCGCCGAGCTTTCCCATACGAAACGTCTCGCCAACGTCGATGCAAATGAGTTCGACGCCGTGTTCTACCCAGGCGGCCACGGCCCGCTCTGGGACCTCGCCGAAGATCCGGTCTCGATCGCCTTGATCGAGAAGACGATCGCGGCGGGCAAGCCGGTCGCGACCGTGTGCCACGCGCCGGGCGTGCTGCGTCACGTGAAGGGCGCGGACGGTCAACCGCTGGTGGCGGGCAAGGCTGTCACCGGCTTTTCGAATAGCGAAGAAGCCGCTGTGCAGTTGACCGACGTGGTGCCGTTCCTCGTCGAGGACATGCTCAAGGAAAGCGGCGGCAAGTACACGAAGGGCGCCGATTGGGCGCCGCACGTCGTGACCGATGGGCTTCTCATCACGGGACAGAATCCGGCTTCGTCGGAGCCTGTAGCGGAGGCGTTGCTCGCGGCGCTGCGCGGCAAGTGAGCACGACTGGCCGCCGTCGCCTGCAATCGATGGCTGGTGGCGGCTAGTTCGGTCTCGAATCTTTCGGCCGGGCGCTCGGCGCATGCGTCGCGTCCGGTTGCTTCGCCGGTCTGCCAGTCGTGGGCCGGTGTTCACAGGGTGAAGGCGGCGGCAATCGCTGCCTTCGCTCCCGTCTAATCTCCATTTCCTTTCGGCAACGCCAGGCGCATGGCGCCTGGCGGTGGTTCGGCTGCGGTTTTGCGGCGGATTGGCGTAATGGCCGTCAGCCGCGAAGCAAAGTGCCGATACGAAATCCCGATTTCTTTAACCGACGCAGGCGCCGCGCGCGTTGCAGCTTGCGTCCACCGTAACCCTCACTCGCGAGACCGGAGTCAGCCGCTCGAGCGGCCACGCTGGTCGACACAGGAGAGCAGTAGATGTCTGCATTGTTCGAACCGTTCAAGCTCAAGGGCGTGTCCCTGCGCAACCGCATCGCCGTTCCGCCGATGTGCCAGTACATGGCCGTCGACGGCATGATCAACGACTGGCATCACGTCCACTATGCGCAAATCGCGCGTGGCGGCGCGGGTCTCGTGATCGTCGAAGCCACGGCGGTTTCGCCGGAAGGCCGCATCACGCCGGGCTGCACGGGCCTCTGGAACGACGAGCAGGCCCAGGCCCTGGCGCCGACGGTTGCGGCGATCAAGGCGGCCGGCGCCGTGCCGGGCATCCAGATCGCGCACGCGGGCCGCAAGGCGAGCGCGAATCGTCCGTGGGAAGGCGACGACCATATTGCCGAAGGCGATGCGCGCGGCTGGCAGACGATCGCGCCGTCGGCGATCGAGTTCGGCGCGCATCTGCCCAAGGTCCCGCGCGCAATGACCCTCGACGACATCGCCCGCGTGCGCGAGGACTTCGTCGCGGCGGCGAAACGTGCGCTCGACGCCGGTTTCGAATGGCTCGAACTGCACTTCGCGCACGGCTATCTCGGCCAGAGTTTCTTTTCGGAGCATTCGAACCAGCGCGACGACGCCTATGGCGGCAGCCTCGAAAATCGCAGCCGTTTCCTTCTGGAAACGCTGGCTGCGGTGCGCAAGGTCTGGCCGGAGCATTTGCCGCTGACCGCGCGCTTCGGCGTAATCGAATACGATGGCCGCGACGAACAAACGCTTGCCGAGTCGATCGAACTGGCCAAGGGCTTCAAGCGCGAAGGGCTCGACATGCTGAGCGTGAGCGTGGGTTTCTCCACGCCGGCCGCGCGGATTCCCTGGGCGCCGGCGTTTCTCGCGCCGATCGCGCAGAAGGTGCGCCGCGCCGCGGGTCTGCCGGTATCGTCGGCTTGGGGTATCGGCACGCCGGAGCTGGCCGAGCGTAGCGTCGCTTCGGAGCAACTGGATCTGGTGATGGTGGGCCGCGCGCATCTTGCGAATCCGCATTGGCCGTACTTCGCCGCACAGGAGTTGAAGGTCGAGCGCGCCGCGTGGACGCTCCCCGCACCCTACGCGCATTGGCTCGAACGCTACAAGGTTGGCTAAGCAGGGCGATGGGTAATATTGCCCATCGGCAATTTCGTTGACGATAAGGAAATATCGATGAGCATCTATCTCTTTGCGAGCCTCACGCCGAAGCCAGAACACGTTGCCGATGTCGAAGCGGAACTGCGCCATATGGTGGCGCAGACGCGCAAGGAAGCGGGCAATCGCCGCTACGACTTGCTGCGTCGCGCGGACGGCGCGCCGGGCTTTTATATCTACGAAACTTACGTGGACGAAGCGGCCGTGCAGGCGCATCGCGAGAGCGCGCATTACGTGGCGTTCCGCGGCAAGATTGGCGGCTGGCTGGCCGAACCGGTCGACGTGAAGGTCCTGACGGGCGTGGATATCGCGGGATAAAGCAACATATCTGGCCAGATGCGTCGGCCAGATATGTTGCTGGGCGCCGGGCGTTGCGATGCCCGGCGCATGATTTTCCTCATGCCGATACGTGCGTCGCTCGAAGATATTTAATCGGAGTCCATAGTAAATTTCGGCATCCGGTGATGAGCGCATGAATATTTCCGCGATTCATTTTTGCGCCCGAGGTGCGCCCGATTAAAATCGGCTTGTTTCCCATGGCCAGACTCATCCGAATGCAGACCCAGCAACTCTTTCAGTACGCTCACGAACGGCATATCGAGGGCGACCTTGCGTCTGCACGCGCAACTTACAGTCGCGTTGTCGAACTCGATCCCACGCACAGCGACGCGATATTCCGGCTCGGTGTGATCGACATTCAGGAAGGCCGCTATCAGGAAGCTATCGGGTGGCTTACGCGCGCTTTCGATCTAAAACCCGTCGATCGACGCTATCGCGAGGCATTGGGCCAAGCCTACGCGCTTGCACTACGTTACGTGGAAGCCACGTCGATCTATCGCGGCCTGCTCGATGAGGATGACGCCGATCCCGATCTATGGTTCGGCCTAGGCAACGCGCTGCAGGCGCAGGGCGAATTACACGATGCGGCGGCGGCATGGGAAGCCGTTGCGCAACGCGACCCGCATCGGGCCGATGCGCTCAACAATCTCGGCAACTGCTACCGTTTGCTCGACGAGTCGGCTCTGGCGCAGTCCGCTTACGAACGCGCGCTGGCGGCGCAACCGGGCAATGCGGACGCGCTCACGAACCTCGGCACGCTGCTGCGCGCGCGAGGCAGCCTCGGCGAGGCGCAGGTATTGTTGCGCGAGGCGGTGGCAGCAGCGCCTGCGTCGCCTGCCGCGCTCGTGAATCTAGGCGCGGTGCTGATCGATTGCGAGAATCCGCAGGAAGCCGCGCAAGTGCTCGCGCGGGCGGTCGCCATCGCACCCGACTTCGCGCCGGCGGCCTTCAACTACGGCAACGCGCTCCATGCGCTGGGACAGCGCCGCGAAGCGCAGGAGCAGTATCGGAGAGCCCTCGCGATCGAGCCCGGTCACGCTGAAGCGGCGAACAATCTCGGCAACCTATGCCGCGAACTCGGCGAGCACAAGGCCGCGATGGACGCGTTCGAAACGGCCATGCGGGCGCGGCCCGATTTCGTCGACGCCTATAACAATGCGGCCAATCTGCTGCGCGCACTGGGCCACAAGGATGCCGCGTGCGTTTTGCTGCGCAAGGCGCAGGCGCTCGCGCCCACGCATTCGGCCACGCTCAACAATCTCGGCAACGTGCTCAAGGACTGCGGCGAACTGGAGGAGGGCATCGCATGCCTGCGTCAGGCGCTGGCGAGCGACCCTGTCAACCTGACCGCGCACAGCAATCTGCTCTATGCGCTTTCGTTCCAGTCGTCCGATGCCGCGGAGATCCTGGCTGAAGCACGGCGCTGGGCCGCGCAGCATGAGGTGCCGCTGCGCGCGTCCCGCATCGCGCATGCACCGGTGCGCGCTGAAGCACGGCGTTTGAGGATCGGCTATGTATCGGCGGATTTTCGTGAGCATTGCCAGGCACTTTTCATGATGCCGTTGCTGTCGAATCACGACAGGACGCGCTTCGAGATCCACGCCTATTCGAGCGTCGTGCGCCCCGATGCGATTACGGCGCGCCTCGCGTCGCACGTGGACGCCTGGCACGACGTGCAGCCGCTCAGCGATGCGGCGCTTGCTGCCAGGATCCACGCGGACGGCATCGACATTCTCGTCGACCTGGCGATGCACATGGCCGACGGTCGTCCTTTGCTGTTCGCGCGTCAGGCCGCGCCGGTCCAGGTCGCGTGGCTCGCGTATCCAGGCACGACCGGCATCGACGCCATGGGCTACCGCTTGACCGATCCGCATCTCGATCCGTCCTCGCACGACAGTCAGTACAGCGAACGTTCGATTCGCTTGCCGGACACGTTCTGGTGCTACGACCCGCTCGCGGTGGAGCCGGCGGTCAATGCGCTCCCGGCCGCGAGCAGCGGGCAGGTGACGCTCGGCAGCCTGAACAATCCCTGCAAGCTGACCGATGCAACGCTCGATCTTTGGGCCGCGGTCTTTGCGGCGCTGCCCGAAGCCCGGCTGGTGCTCATGGCGGCAGAGGGCGAGGCGCGCGAACGTCTCGCGACGCGCCTCGCGCGCCACGGCATCGATCGTGCGCGCGTACGCTTCGTCGCGTTCCAGCCGCGCGATGCGTATTTGCGCACGTATCACGAGATCGATCTCGCGCTCGATACGCTGCCGTACAACGGCCACACCACGAGCCTCGACGCGATGTGGATGGGCGTGCCCGTGGTCACGCGCGTGGGCGCGACGTGCGCGGGGCGGGCGGGGCTCTCTCAACTGGCGAATCTAGGGCTTGACGACCTCGCGGCGTTTTCCGACGACGCGTTCGTGCGCACCGTGGTCGACCTTTCGAACGACTTGCCGCGACTCGCCGGTTTGCGCGCAACCTTGCGCGCTCGCATGGAGGCGTCGCCGCTCATGGATGGTGCGCGTTTCGCGAGGGGCATGGAGGCCGCTTACGCCACGATGTGGCGCGAGCAGACGGGAGCGGAGATCGACGCGCCAGAACGCGCGGGGTGACGGCCTGGCAGGGCGGACCCACCCCGTTCGGCAGTCTTGCAAACTTGCGCGACGGCATGGGCGGGCCGCGAGCGCGCCAGCGGCCTGTATAAATATACAGTAGAATCTCCATTCAGACGGCCCCTCCACCGGGCCGCGAGCTGCCGGGCAGCGCCCGCCCGGCCCCCGCGTTTCATCCAGCCGGAATGCCAGCGCAAGTGAGCGATAACCGATCTATCAGAATCCGCGGTGCCCGCCAGCACAACCTCAAGAATCTCGACCTCGATCTGCATACGGGCCAAATGACGGTCGTGACCGGGCCGTCAGGCTCGGGCAAATCCAGTCTCGTGTTCGATACCCTTTACGCGGAAGGGCAGCGCCGTTACGTCGAAACCTTCAGTGCCTATGCGCGTCAGTTTCTCGACCGCATGGACCGGCCGCAGGTCGATCGCGTCGACGGCGTGCCGCCCGCGATCGCCATCGACCAGACCAACCCCGTGCGCAGTTCGCGCTCGACGGTCGGCACGATGACGGAGCTCAACGATCACCTGAAGCTGCTCTACGCGCGCGCCGCGAATCTCTTCGACCGTGTGACCGCGCAGCCGGTGCGCCACGATACGCCCGAGACGATCTACGCGGAATTGCGCGCGCGCACGGCGGCGGGCGATCCGCGCCTCGTCGTGACGTTCCCGGTCGAATTGCCCGACACGACCACCGAAGAGGAAGTCGCGCAGTGGCTTTCCGCCAGCGGCTATACGCGCGTGCAGGCGCAGCGCGAAGTGAAGACCGCCGACGGCACGCGCAAGGTGCTCGACGTGGTGGCCGACCGCTTCCGTCTGCAGAACGCCGAAAAAAGCCGCGTGATCGAGGCGATCGAGGCGTCGCTCAGGCGCGGCGCCGGACGCGTGAACATTTATGTCGTATCGGAAACCGACGGCGCCGCCGACGTTTCCGATGCGAAACCCCAGCCGCAGATCTGGCGCTTTTCCACCGGCCTCCATTGCCCGGACAGCGATCTGCGCTATGCAGACCCGCAGCCGGCACTGTTTTCGTTCAACTCGGCCTACGGTGCATGCGAGGTGTGCCGCGGCTTCGGCCGCGTGATCGGTGTCGACTGGGGGCTCGTGATTCCCGCCGCGCGCAAGACGCTGCGCGGCGGCGCAATCAAGCCGCTGCAAACGCCCGCGTGGAAGGAGTGCCAGGACGACCTGATGCGCTACGCCGCCAAGGCCGGCATTCCGCGCGACACCGCGTGGTCGGAGCTGACGCAGGCGCAGCGCGACTGGGTGCTCAACGGCACCCCGGACTGGAAGGGAAGCTGGCAAACGCAGTGGTACGGCGTCAAGCGCTTCTTCCAGTATCTGGAGTCGAAGGCGTACAAGATGCACATTCGGGTGCTGCTTTCGAAGTACCGCAGCTATACGCCGTGCGAAACGTGCGGCGGCGCGCGCCTGAAAACCGAGGCGCTGATCTGGCGTCTCGGCACCAGGGAAAACGCCGACGACGTGCTGGCACCCGAGGCGCGCTTCATGCCCCACGGCGTGGAATGGTCGCGCGCGCAGCTCGAAGCGCTGCCCGGCCTCACGCTGCACGACGTCATGCTGTTGCCGATCGAGCGCATCCGCCGCTTCTTCGACAGTCTTTCGCTATCCTCAGCATTGCTCGACGACGCACTCAAGCTGCTGCTCGCCGAAGTACGCACGCGCCTGAAGTATCTCTGCGACGTCGGGCTCGGCTATCTCACGCTCGACCGCCAGAGCCGCACGCTCTCGGGCGGCGAGGTGCAGCGCATCAACCTGACCACGGCGCTCGGCACCTCGCTCACGAAGACGCTGTTCGTCCTCGACGAGCCGAGCATCGGCCTGCATCCGCGCGATCTGAACCGCATCGTCGAAGCGATGCAGCGCCTGCGCGACGCGGGCAATACGCTTGTGGTGGTCGAGCACGATCCCTCGGTGATGCTGGCCGCGGACCGCCTGATCGACATGGGGCCGGGACCTGGCGAGCGCGGCGGCACGATCGTCTACGACGGCACGCCCGACGACATTCGCTCGTCCGGCACCTTGACGGGCGAGTACCTGGGCGGCCACCGGGCCGTCGCCGACGCTTCGCACTGGGAACGCCGTGCCGTCGATGCGAGCACACCGCGCCTCGTGCTCGAAGGCGCGAGCGAGCACAATCTGCGCGACGTGACCGTGGAAATTCCGCTGCAGCGGCTCGTCTGCGTGACGGGCGTGTCGGGCTCGGGCAAATCGACGCTCGTGCAGGACGTGCTGTATCCGGCGCTCGCACGCCACCTCGGCAAGGCCACTGAAGCGCCGGGCATCTATCGCAATCTGGTCGGCGCGGAGCAAATCAGCGACGCCGTGTTCGTCGACCAGTCGCCGATCGGCAAGACCGCGCGCTCGAATCCGGCCAGCTACGTGGGTGCGTTCGACGAGATCCGCAAGCTGTTCGCCAAGGCGCCGCTCGCGAAGCAGCGCGGCTATTCGGCGGGCATGTTCAGCTTCAACTCGGGCGAGGGGCGTTGCCCGACCTGCGGCGGCTCGGGCTTCGAGCACATCGAAATGCAGTTCCTGAGCGACGTCTATCTGCGTTGCCCCGACTGCGACGGCAGCCGCTATCGCCCGGAAGTGCTCGAAGTGAAGATCGAGCGCGGCGGCCGCACGCTTTCGGTGGCGGACGTGCTCGATCTCACCGTCAGCGAGGCGGCGCAGTGCTTCCGTGAGGATGCCGAAGTATTGCGCGTGATCCAGCCGATCGTCGACGTGGGTCTCGAATACGTTAAGCTCGGGCAGCCCGTGCCGACATTGTCGGGCGGCGAGGCCCAGCGCCTGAAGCTCGCGGGCTATCTCGCGGAAACGGCGCAGGCAAAAGGCAAGGAGGCCGCAGCGGGCGGGCGCCTTTTCATGTTCGACGAGCCCACCACAGGGCTGCATTTCGACGACATCGCCAAGCTGATGCGAGCGTTCGGCAAGCTGCTCGCGGGCGGCCATTCGCTGCTCGTGATCGAGCATAATCTCGACGTGATCCGCGCCGCGGACTGGCTGATCGACCTCGGCCCCGAAGGCGGCGACGCGGGCGGCGAGGTGGTCTGCGTGGGCACGCCGGGCGACGTGATCGCTTGTCCGCGCTCGCATACGGGCGCAGCGCTCGAACGTTATGAAGTTTCGCTCGGCAACGGCGTTGGCACGCTCGTGGCCGAGGAAGAGGGCGTGGCGCTGCAGACGGCGCTGCGCGCGGCGCGGGCGCGCCGCGAGATTCAGGGCGAGGACGTGGTGCGCATCGTGAATGCGCGCGAGCACAACCTCAAGGCGCTCGACGTCGACATTCCGCATGGCCGGTTCAACGTCATCACCGGCGTGTCGGGCTCGGGCAAGTCCACGCTCGCGTTCGACATTCTGTTCCATGAAGGCCAGCGTCGTTATCTGGAGTCGCTCAATGCGTACGCGCGCTCCATCGTGCAGCCCGCGGGACGGCCGGAAGTCGATGCCGTCTACGGCATTCCGCCCACGGTCGCCATCGAGCAGCGTCTTTCGCGCGGCGGCCGCAAGAGTACCGTGGCGACCACGTCCGAGGTCTGGCACTTCCTGCGTCTGCTCTATGTGAAGCTCGGCGTGCAGCATTGCGTGCATGACGGCACGCCGGTGACCTCGCAGAGCGTCGACGCCATCGTCGCGCAACTGCTGCGCGAGCACCGCGGCCAGCACGTGGGGCTGCTCGCGCCGCTCGTCGTGAATCGCAAGGGCGTGTACACCGATCTCGCGAAATGGGCGAAGGCGCGCGGCAATACGCATCTGCGCGTGGACGGCGAATTCGTGCCGGTCGCGCCCTGGCCGAAGCTCGACCGTTTCCGCGAGCACACGATCGAATTGCCGGTCGGCGACCTCGTGATCGAGCCGGAAAACGAGGCGCAATTGCGTCAGATGCTCGACGCGACGCTCGAAGCCGGCAAGGGCGTCGTGCACTTGCTGGCGCCGCTCGACGGGCTCGATCATGCGCTCGGCAACGGCAATTCCACGGCGCGCATCGGCGCGGTGAAGGTGCTTTCGACGCGGCGCGCCTGCCCCGTGTGCGGCACGAGCTATCCCGAACTCGATCCGCGCATGTTCTCGTACAACAGCAAGCACGGCTGGTGCACGACTTGCGTGGGCACCGGTCTCGCGCTCACGCGCGAGCAGCGCGCGGCTTATGACGACACCGTCGTGGCCGCCGACGATCGCGGCCGCGAGCAGACCTTGCCGTCCGAGGAGCAGGAGCCGGACGGCATGATCGACGAGCCGTGCCCGGATTGTCATGGCACGCGCCTGAATCCGGTGGCGCGCGCGGTGACCTTCGACGAGCATCCGATCGTCGACGTCGCGCAGTGGACCGTGGCCGAAACGCGCCAATGGATCGAATCGCTCGAACTGAACGGACGCGATGCGCAGATCGCGCGCGACGTCGTGAGCGAAATTCGCAGCCGTCTGCAATTTCTCGAAGAAGTCGGGCTCGGCTATCTGAGCCTCGACCGCGCCGCGCCGAGTCTCTCGGGCGGCGAGGCGCAGCGTATTCGTCTCGCGGCGCAGCTCGGCAGCAATCTGCAGGGCGTCTGCTACGTGCTCGACGAACCGACGATCGGCCTGCATCCGCGCGACAACCAGATCCTGCTCGACGCGCTGCGCAGTCTCGGCGAGAAGGGCAATACGCTCGTCGTCGTCGAGCACGACGAAGACACGATCCGACGCGCGGACCACATCATCGACATCGGGCCGAGCGCGGGCAAGCGCGGCGGGCGCGTGGTCGCGCAGGGCAAGGTCGCCGATCTCGCGGCGCAGGCCGACTCCGTCACGGGCCGCTATCTCGCGCATCCGATCGTGCATCCGCTGCAGCCGCGCCGCGAAGTGAAACCCGCGCGCGCGGGCCGCGAGGCCGTGCCCGCGCAGTGGCTCACCGTGCACGGCGGCAAGCTGCACAACCTGCGCGACGTGACGGCGCAGATTCCGCTCGGCCGCCTCGTGGCGATCACGGGCGTGAGCGGCTCGGGCAAGTCGACACTCGCACGCGACGTGCTGCTCTCGAATCTGCTCGACGCGGTGGGGCGTTCGGTGCTCTCGTCGCCGGCGGAGCGCCGCGCGCGCAAGGCGGCGAAGGACAGCGCGCCGAGCGCGGCCGCGCGCCGCTCGAGCGTGCTCGCGCGCACGAGCGCGAAGCCGAAGCTCGAGGTTTCGCATACGTGGCAGGGCTGCGACTCGATTAGCGGATGGGAAACCATCGACCGCGTGCTCGAAGTCGACCAGACGCCGATCGGAAAAACGCCGCGCTCGTGTCCCGCGACCTATATCGGCGTGTGGGACGCGATTCGCCGCCTGTTTGCCGATACGCTCGAGGCCCGCGCGCGTGGCTATAGCGCGTCGCGTTTCTCGTTCAATACCGGCGATGGCCGCTGCCCGGCCTGCGAAGGCCAGGGCGTGCGCACGATCGGCATGAGCTTCCTTCCCGATGTGAAAGTGCCGTGCGATGTCTGCCACGGTCAGCGTTTCAATCCGGAAACTTTGGCCGTGACGTGGCGCGGCCGGAACATCGGCGAAGTGCTCACGATGGAGATCGACGAGGCCGTGGAATTCTTCGGCCCGATCACGAGCATTGCGCATCCGTTGCAGCTCATGAAGGACGTCGGGCTCGGCTACCTCACGCTGGGGCAGCCGTCGCCCACGCTCTCGGGCGGCGAGGCGCAGCGCATCAAGCTCGTCACGGAGCTCTCCAAGGTGCGCGACGACATCACGCGGCGCGGCCAGAAGGCGCCGCATACGCTCTACGTTCTCGACGAGCCTACCGTGGGCCTGCATATGGCGGACGTGGCGCGCCTCATTCGCGTGCTGCATCGTCTCGCCGATGCGGGGCACAGCGTGATCGTGATCGAGCACGACCTCGACGTGATTGCGGAAGCCGACTGGATCATCGATCTGGGTCCCGAGGGCGGCGTGGGGGGCGGCACGATCGTCGGCGCGGCGAATCCGGAAGGGCTTGTGAAGGTGGCGGCGAGCCATACGGGCGTGGCGCTCAAGCCGGTGCTCGCGCGTACGGCGAACGAGGCGCCGCCATTGGCGCCCGATGTGGCTCAAGAGGGGGCAACCGACGAGCTCGCCGCGGACGGCGCGCGTGACGCGAAGCGTCGAGCGACAGCCTCATAAGCCGATCCAGCCGGATGCCTGCGAGCGCTTCGCGCGGGCCTCGCAGGCGTCAAACCGCTTGATCTGGGCGGCTGGCGCAAGGTATGATGGGTTCCGCTTGCAGCAAGTCGCCGCGCACCTTTAGCGGCCATTCTGGCGAGCGGAGCAGCGGACCTCAGATCCCCTCCGAACCGGCCGCGGGTTCCATACCCGGGCCACCTCATCAGTGCAGCAGGGCTTCGCGGCATTTGGCGAAGCCTTTGTCTTTTCAGGGCAGACGAATCGATATCGATCAACGCCTTGTCTTTGCGATGCGAGAGGAATTAACCGATGTTCGACCTCGACGGTGAGGCGCGCGAACGGCTCATCATGTGGATTAAGCGCCGCATGGAAGAGTACGGCATTACGCTCGAAGATCTTGAATTATCCATTGCCGAAAGCGAACGGCAGCCGATGTACCGCGATGCATATGGCAATACCTGGAATGGGGAAGGCGATATGCCATCCTGGTTGTTGCGCTACAAGCATGCGGGGCAGGACATAGAGCATTTCCGCTGCTAGTGGGCGAGGCATTGCGCGGCACGCGGCTGCCGTGTGAGAAGCCATGCGTGGTGCACTAGTTTCTTCCTGGCTGGCGCTGGATTGTGTCGATGGTCTCTATTGTCTGTGTGGCCGCTTTAGTCATTCGGCAATATTTTTTCAGTGTCGTTTTAAAAATACCTTTCGGCGGATATTGCCCATTTAATGAATGGCGCTTCGCATCTGCCTGTTCGATTTGCAACGTCGGTTTGTAACGTTGGTTGACCATAAGCGCCGGTTCGGCCATAAGCGGTTTAAGCGCATATTCGTCGGAAGATCGTTGATCTCGCCGCTTGGCGCCTCGTGGTTGCGCGACAATACCGGCCATTGCGCTTATGCGGCGTCCAGGGGGCGAATATGGCGTTACTGGTAGTGGGTCTCGCAATCTTCATTGCCATTCATTCGGTTCGCGTCGTCGCCGCGCCCTGGCGCGAAGCGCAGATCGAGCGCTTCGGCATGCCGGCATGGCGCGGCTTCTTCGCGCTGTTCTCGATTCTCGGCATCGTGCTCATCGTTTGGGGCTACGGGCTCGCGCGACGCTATCCTGTGCCCATCTGGCTGCCGCCGTTCGGCATGGCGCACGTCACCGCACTCCTGACCGCGATCGCCTTCGTGATGATCGCGGCCGCCTGCGTGCCGGGCAATCACATCAAGCGCGCGCTGGGCCAGCCGTTCATGAGCGGCGTGGCGCTCTGGGCGTTCGCGCATCTGCTCGCCAACGGCACGCTGCACGCCATCGTGCTGTTCGCTGCGTTGCTGGTCTGGGCGCTCGTCAAATTGCGCGCGGACCGTCGGCGCGATCGCGAGGCCGGCGTCGTCTATGCACCGGGTACGCCCGCGCGCGATGCGCTGGTCGTCGTGATCGGGCTCGTGGCGTGGGCCGTGTTCGCGTTCTGGCTGCACGGCGTGCTGATCGGCGTGCGCCCGCTCGGCTGACCGTTTGAAGCCAAAAAAGAAGCCTGCTCGAGGCAGGCTTCGTCAAGGTACAACTCGGAGTTCCGCGATCGGATCGCGTCGTTGCGATCTTAGGGTCCGTTCATGAAAGCCGCGTGAAAGTCGGCGCAGGACGGATCGGCCATCGGGGCGGCAACCGGCTGCGCCGCGCCGCTGCGCATCACATCCCTCACATCACAGATCGAAGAACACCGTTTCGCGTTCGCCCTGCATGCAGATGTCGAAGTGATAGACGATGCTGCCGGCCTGCTCGCTGCGACGCGCGATCAGCGTGTTGCGACGCGCTTCGGGCACCGAGCCGAGCACGGGATCGGCGGCATTCGCGGCCGCTTCATCGTCGAAATAGAGGCGCGTGAACGTATGTGTGAGCATGCCGCGCATCATGACGATCACGTTGATGTGCGGTGCTTCGTTCTCCTGCTCGCGGCCCGGCTTCACCGTGCGCACGATGAAGCGCTGCTCCGGATCCGTGCCGGTGCCCACGCGCGCGAAACCACGAAAGCCCGTTTCGGCCACTTGCGCGCGCGACGCCGGATATTGGCCGTTCGCGTCGACCTGCGAGAACTCCAGCATGGCGTCGAAGACCGGCTTGCCGTCACCGTCGATCACGCGCCCCATTAGCGTGATGTGCTCGCCCGGCGTTTGCGGACCGGCGATCTCGGGCGTGAAGAGGCTCTTGAAATCGAAGTCGTATTGCTGCGGGCAGAGACCATAGGCGAAGTACGGGCCGACGGTTTGCGAAGGCGTTTCTTTGAGTGCCATGATCAACGCTCCATGGGAGTCTGGTTCGGGCCGCGCAGCACGATGTCGAATTCGTAGCCGAGCGCATAGCCTTCTTCGGTGGTGTCGAGCGTGAAGCGCGAGATCATGCGATCGCGCGCCTGCTCGGGCGTGCCCTGGAAGATCGGGTCGTACGCGAGCAGCGGGTCGCCGGGGAAATACATCTGCGTGACGAGGCGCGAGCCGAAGTAATCGCCGAACAGCGAGAAGTGGATGTGATTTGGCCGCCACGCGTTGGGGTGATTGCCCCACGGATACGCGCCCGGCTTGATCGTGAGGAAGCGGTAGCGACCTTCGTTGTCGGTCAGGCAGCGCCCCGCACCCAGAAAGTTCGGATCGAGCGGCGCATCGTGCTGGTCCTGCTTGTGAACGTAGCGTCCCGCTGCGTTGGCCTGCCAGATTTCGACGAGCGTGTTGCGCACCGGCTTGCCGCCGTCGTCGAGCACGCGTCCCGTGACGATGATGCGCTCGCCGAGCGGCTCGCCGTTACGCGCCGCGTTGCGCGTGAGATCGTGGTCGAGCGCGCCGAGATCTTCCGCGCCGTACACGGGTACGTGCAGATTGCGCAATTTTTCCTTTAGTGGAATCAGCGGCAGCGTCGGACCGCGTTTGACCGATGAGCGATACGGCGGATAGACATACGCCGGATGCGAGTCGAAATCGCGCGGCGACAGGCTGGACTCGTCCATGGGGTGTCTCCTGGCAGGATGATGGGAAGAAGGTGCGTTGCGCGGCGGACGGTCGCAGCGCACGCATGCCGCCACTTTATCCAAGGCGAAAAGTTATGCAAAATGACGTTTTCTCGCGTCTCGTATAACCAATCGTTATGCAAAACCGGCTTGCGGACTCACGCGTCAAATTTCGGCATCTCCAGTGCTTTCTCGCCGTTGCGCAGTTCGGCAGCGTGCAGCAGGCCGCCGAGAGCCTTTCGATTACGCAGCCTGCGGTTTCAAAGACGATTGCCGAGCTGGAATCGGCGCTCGGCGTGAAGCTGTTCGAGCGCGGGCGGCATGGGGCGGTGCCCACGCGCGAGGGGCAGCTTTTCATGCCCCACGCGAGCGCGTGCGTGAGTGCGCTGCGCCAGGGCGTTGCGCTGCTGGCGCGCGAAGAAGGGGCGGTGGCGGCAACGCTCGACATCGGGGTGTTGCCGACGGTGGCCACCGCGCTCGTGCCCGCTGCATTGCGGCGCTTTGCCGGCGAGTGGCCGCGCGTGAGCGTGCGTCTCATGACGGCGGCCAATGCGGAATTGCTCGAGCGCCTGAAAGCGGGCGCGATCAGTTTCGCGCTCGGGCGTCTTGCGGATCCGGAACGGATGGTGGGCCTGAGTTTCGAGCAGCTCTACAACGAACCGCTGGCGGTGGTCGTGCGCTCGGGGCATCCGCTCGTGCAGGAGGCGGGACCGGCGTTGCCGCTGGCCCAGGTTCCCACGCAGTTTCCGCTGGTGCTGCCGCCGTTCGGGACGCTGATCCGGCAGGCCGCGGACAGTCTGCTGGCGGCGTGGGGCGCGCCGCCGCTCACGTCGTTCGTCGAATTGCTCTCGGTTTCGGTGGGGCGGGCCCTTGCGCTAGAAAACGACGCGGTCTGGTTCGTGCCGTCGGGGGCGGTCGAATACGATCTGCGCGCGGGGACGCTGGTGCGCCTGCCGCTGCCGAGCGCGGGCGGCGAGGAGCCCGTCGGCCTGATCCAGCGGACTGACACGCAACCGACGGCTGCGGGGCGCGCACTGATCGACGCGGTGAGGCAGGCCGCGCGCGAGCGCGACGCGGTTGCGCATACGAAACCGGCGGCACGGCGCGGCGCACGCCGTCGTTCGGGCGCGGCGGACGTTACGGCGAGCAAGGAAACCAGGGGGCGCAAAGGGCGCCCGGACGACGCCGAAGGCTGATGCTGCGACCCGCGTCTCAGGCCGCCGGAAGTTTCTTTTTGGAACGGGACGGCTTGCTGGGAGCCGGCGCCGGTTCGGCGGCTTCGAATGCGCCCGGCGCGGCGTCGCCGGTCGACATCCAGAGCACCACCGCGTCTTCCTTGCTCGTGGAAACGGCGAAATGGCCGGTGCGGCTGTCGAAGTAGAGGCTGTCACCGGCTTCGAGATACGTGGGCGTATAGAGCTCGGTATGCAGACACATGCTGCCGCTGATCA
Source organism: Paraburkholderia sp. J63 (assembly GCF_905220245.1). Classification (NCBI taxonomy): domain Bacteria; kingdom Pseudomonadati; phylum Pseudomonadota; class Betaproteobacteria; order Burkholderiales; family Burkholderiaceae; genus Paraburkholderia; species Paraburkholderia sp. J63. Next base: position 104,889 of record NZ_CAJMZF010000006.1, read on the forward strand.
CATAGATGAATTCCTCGCCCTCGTGGCGCCCCCAGTCGTCGAACGCGTCCACCGAATGGGCCGTGATGCGCACGAGAAACGGCAGCATGGCCTTGTGCGCGAGCTCGGTGGCGAGCAGCTCCATCTCGTAGCCGCGATACGCGTGCGGCTTGCCCGCGCCGCGGCGCGTGAGCGCGCGGCGGCCACCGAAGTCGAGCTTCGGCGTCGAGCCGAACAGTTCGCCCAGATCGATCTTCAGCCCCGCAACGATCTTCTGCAGGACGTCGAACGTGGGCGACATCAGCCCGTTTTCGATTTTGGAAAGCGTGGAGCGCGACACGCCGCAGACGTGGCTGGCGTGCTCGAGCGTCAGGTCGAGGGCAAGGCGGGCGGCGCGGACGCGGCGGCCGAGGTCTGCGGTCGACGAGGCCGCCGATTGCGTGAGCGTGGTGTCCATGAGCGGTGAGGGGCGGAGCAAGTGTTCTGGCACGTTTCCGATCATAGCAAACCGTCGCTTTTAGGAAACATCGGCCGAATGGCTAACGTTCGCGGTCGGGATATCGACGCTGCGAAAACGCGCCCACTCGAATTTCTTCGATTCAAACCATTCAGGGAACCGAATTAACCATCTTTGACGGTTGCGATGGATCTTGTCGTCGTAGAAAGGGTCTTTCAATACAGTAAGAATTTGAATAGAGCCTCGATCTGCGTCGCGCGGTCACGTGACGAACCGCATGGCGATTCTTACTATTGATTTGATGACATAAATCAAGCCTGGAGAAGGAAATGCGCGACGAACGTCTTGAATTATTGTTGGCCATATCGCGAGGAACGCTCGGTATCGAGCGCTTCGAGTTGACGGGCAAGCACACCGCGGACTGCCACCTGGTGAGTGTGGAAGACGTTGGCCGTGCGCTTGAATCCGCCTATGATGCGGGGCTGATCGTCGGTCGCCGCATCGGCCGGGCCGAATGCATCGAAGAGTCCTGAGCGCGGCGCACCGGCGCGAACGGCGCCGGCACGCGCGGTCTTTCGCTTCTTCACTCGACGGCACGGCCGTCCCGAATCTCACACCCGCCAGATCGCTTCCGTTTCCCCGGAGTTTCCGATAGGAAATTCTGACCCTCGCGTTTCTCCATGACGCCCAACGAAGCGAAATTGCGGGGCGGCGCTTCCCCCGTGTATAGTCAGTCCACCACAGTTTGTTTCTTATCGGAAATAAAGGAGCGGTCATGGACGCTGCACGCATTCTTGCCGACCTCGGCATTTCAGAAGAAGCCAGGTCGGGTGACATCGAGGTGAGATCGCCGATATCCGGCGAGGTGATCGGGCGGGTGGCCAGCCAGTCGGCCACGGACGTCGACGCCGCGCTGGCCCGCGCGCAGGCGGCGTTTCTGCAATGGCGCAACGTGCCGGCGCCGCGCCGCGGCGAACTGGTGCGCCTGCTGGGGGAGCGTCTGCGTGCGGGCAAAGAGGCGCTCGGCAACCTGGTATCGCTGGAGGCCGGAAAGATTCTTCAGGAAGGGCTGGGCGAAGTCCAGGAGATGATCGACATCTGCGACTTCGCGGTCGGTTTGTCGCGGCAGCTTTATGGTCTGACCATTGCGTCGGAGCGCCCGGGGCATCGCATGGCTGAGAGCTGGCATCCGATGGGCGTGTGCGCCGTCATCTCCGCTTTCAACTTTCCCGTCGCGGTCTGGTCCTGGAACGCGGCGCTCGCGCTGGTCTGCGGCAACCCCGTGATCTGGAAGCCCTCGGAAAAAACCCCGCTCACGGCGCTTGCCGTGCAGAAGATCATGGACGATGCCTTGCGTGCGTTCGGCGACGCGCCGCAGGGGCTGGTTTCGCTCGTGATCGGCGGACGCGACGTCGGCGCGAAACTCGTGGCCGATCCGCGAGCCGCCATCGTCAGCGCCACGGGCAGCACGGAAATGGGTCGCGCAGTCGGCGTGGCGGTCGCGCAGCGCTTCGGCCGCCCGATCCTCGAACTCGGCGGCAACAACGCAGGTATCGTGACGCCCAGCGCCGACCGCGAACTGGCCCTGCGCGCGATCCTGTTCTCCGCAGTCGGCACGGCCGGGCAGCGCTGTACGTCGCTGCGGCGCTTGTTCGCGCACGAGAGCATTTATGACGCAACCGTCGAGCGGCTCAAGCAACTTTACGCGAAGGTTCCGATCGGAAATCCGCTTACGGCGGGCACGCTGATGGGGCCGCTCATCGACGCGCAAGCGTTCGAGCGCATGCAGGCGGCCCTGGAGCGCGCGAGGGCCGAAGGCGGGGTGGTGACGGGCGGCGAGCGCGTTGCCGTCGACGGCTTGCCGAACGGCTATTACGTGCGGCCCGCACTGGCGCAGATGCCCGCGCAAAGCGCGATTGTCCTAAAGGAAACATTCGCGCCGATTCTCTACGTCATGAAATATCGCGACTTCGACGAAGCCGTCGCAGCGAACAACGCCGCGGCGCACGGCTTGTCCTCGTGCGTATTCACGACGGATTTGCGCGAGGCCGAGCGTTTCCTTTCGGCATCGGGCAGCGATTGCGGCATCGCGAACGTCAACATCGGGCCGAGCGGAGCGGAAATCGGCGGCGCATTCGGCGGCGAAAAGGAAACGGGCGGCGGCCGCGAATCGGGCTCGGACGCCTGGAAGGGCTATATGCGGCGCGCGACGAATACCGTCAACTATTCGTCGGCGCTGCCGCTGGCGCAGGGCATCGATTTTTCAATCGATTGATCGCCGCGGATCGGGTGGCGGCATAGTGCATGCACCGCCGCCCGATTCGAAGTCTCGGAGGAGCACGGCTCAGGCAATCAGGCAACGCAACGACAAAGCAAAGCGCTGCGCCATTTCATTTGCTTTGGATTGCGAATCAAATGAAATGGTGCAGCGCAATACGCGTTGTCTAACGGGTTCCGCTGCGCAACCCCACGCAGCAGAACCCGTCCGTTGCGACCTTCAGGCGAGCCGGCGCAGCGGTTCGAGCGACCAGCTATGCGGCACGCCATGCACGGCGAAGAACCACGCGGCAATCCACGAAGCCGCCACGACGATCAGATCGCATCGGCCGCTGCGCCACAGGTTCAACGAATGGCGCCGCATGATCCACGGCACGCCGAGCGGATTCGGCCAGTCCGCCAACAAATGGATCAGGCCGCCGCACGCGAAGCCGAATGCCGGCGCGGCAACCGGCAGATGCCCCAGCCCGCGATACGACCACAGCAGCAAGGCAATCCAGCCGACGCCCCAATGCGTGAAGGTCCGATGAGTGATCCAGAGCCGGCGCTTCTTGCTCCACCACGCGACTTCGAGCCAGTCGGGCGCGGTCCCGCCGGCCACACCCGCGACGAACGCGAGCGCCGCATAGAGATGCAAGGGACTGTCCGTCCCGGTGTGCGTGACGATTGCGGCGGCGATGACGCCGGCGGCCCAGCCGGTGGCGTGATGTGCGGTCCCTGATGCCATGAAGCGGTGTAGTGCAAAGTCGAAAGAGGGCGCAATCTTCGCAGATGCGGCGGCTTCGTGACAGGGGTGACGCGCGGAATCTATCGCGCGTCGTTCGAGAGATCAGGTCGTGCAGCGCGCCACGTCGAAACGCAGCTCTTCCTCGGGCGGATCGTTCGAGCTGGACGCGCCGTGCGTCACGCGAATCACCGATCCACGACCGTTCGGCGTGAGCGTGACGAAATACGATGCGTCCGAACGCGAGCCAATCGCGAGTTCGGTGGCATTGCCGGAATGCGATTCGTACGCGCTCGACAGATGGCTTCTCAGGCAGTTCGCGATCGACGAAGGGGAGCGTGCCGAGGACGCGTAGACCATCGCGTCGCTATTGGAAGCCGAGCTGGGTGGCGACGATCCGCAGGCGGCGACGAGTGCGAGCGGCAGGGCGGCGAGAAGGCGTTGCGTGAGGGTATTCATGACATGAGCGTCGTAGCGGATGCCTGGCGAAAAGCAACGCGAGATGCGCTGCGGCGAACGTGTTCATGAGTATACGCACGGGTCTGACAGGACAGGTTCACGCAGAAGTAAAAAGATGCAACAGCGAAGACGCCCTGCGCGTCGGCGTGCGGATCGAGGCGATGGCCGCCACGAAAGTTGACGATGCGAAATCGAGAAAAATCGGCGCGAGATCCGGAGATGAGGTCTGGAAGAGCGCGCAGGGGAAAAACCGCGCGAAAGCGGAAAAGAAAAGAAAAACGCACATGCGGTTGTGCAGCATGTGCGTTGGGACTGCAAACGAGTGAAGCGACGGATCGCGCCGCCCGCTCGTGGGCTTGCGCCGCGAGGCGCAAGCCGATGCGCTTTAGAAGCGGTGACGCAGACCGATCGTCGCGGCGATCTGGTTGTTCGTCGTCGAGGGCGACAGCGTGTTGATCGCCGCGACGTTGGCGACAGCCGCGCCGTTCTGTACGCCGAGCGAACCCGAAGCGTGCTGGTACACGCCGGCGAGATAGACGTCGGTGCGCTTGCTGAGCGAGTAGTCGGTGCCGAGCACGACGGTGTGCCACTTCGGGCTTTGGTCGCCAGCGCCGGTGCCGGTCGCGGTGCCGTCGGTGAACGTGTACGAGCCCACGAACGCGAGCGCCGGGGTCAGGTGATAGGCGCCGTTGATTTCGTAGTTGTCGAGGTGCAGGTTCAGGCCGCTGATTCCCGCGAGATTCATGCCGCCGCTACCGAGGCTTTGCAGGCCGTCGATCTGCGAGTGCGACCACACGAAGCCGACTTGCGCCGGGCCGTACGTGTAGTTCGCGCCCACACCGAACGAACGCTGCTGGCGAGCCGAAATGTTCTGGTCGGCCGAGGCCGCGCCGTTCGCGTTGCCGCCGAAGCTGCCCGAGTTGTTCAGTTGCAGGTAGCCGGCCGCCACGTTGAGCGGGCCGTTGTTGTACGACGCGCCCGCGCTCCATGCGCGGCTGTTGGCGAAGCCGTCGGCCTGGTTCGAGAAGCCATAGAGGCCGCCGAACTGGAAGCCCGAGTAGTTCGCGCTCGAGTACTTGACCGCGTTCTTGATCGAGAACGACTGCGCGAAGTTGTCGTTGTCGAACGGGTGGCCGGCCAGGTTATTGCCGAAGCCGGCGCCGGCTTCCGAGAGTGGCGCCAGGTACTGGTTCATCGAGTCGTACTGGCGGCCGAGCGTGAGCGCGCCGTACTGATCGCTTTGCAGGCCGACGAAGGCTTGACGGTTGAAGCCGCTGTCGCCGTTCTTGTAGCCGCCGTTATTGATATTGAAGCCGCTCTCCAACGTAAAGATCGCCTTCAGGCCGCCGCCCAGGTCTTCAGCGCCTTTCAGGCCGAAGTAGTTGTTCGACATCGCGCCGCTGCCCTGCGCCCACAGGCTGTGGCCGCCGGCATTGTTCGCATAGACGAGGCCGGCATCGAGCGAGCCGTAGAGGGTGACGCTGCTTTGCGCGTGTGCGCTCATTGCAAATGCACCGAGAACGCCAGCGAGGATAAGGGTTTTTTTCATGCTTTTAACTCCGGACAGTACTTGGGAATCTCGCGGAAAACGATTGCTGCGGCAGTTTCCGCGGTCTGACGATTCGAAGCGAAGTGTATTCCGGCAATCCCGGCGATTGGCTTTGTCTGACGCAACAATGCATTCTTTAAATGGTAATAACCGTATTAATGGTTCTAAGTCATTGCGTCGAAAGCGTTTTTTCAAGATATATAAAGGTGCGGCAAAATGTGTCATTCGAGATTATGTTGTGCGAGTGCGACGCCCGCGCCGGGCTTATGTGGCGGGCATGAGCGGCGGTGCGTGAAGTATTACGAGATATTTCTGCCGATTTCTGAAAGGTACTGTTCCAGTTTATGCGACCTATGAGCGCAGTTTCTGGCGTTACAATTCGCTCAGCCCTCGACCAAGGGTGGTCTTTTTTCATCTGTTTTACGCGGCTTTCGGGCCGCGTTTTTTTTTTGCCATCGCGGCCGAATCGTTTTTTCATACGCGTGAAAGACAGTATTGCAAAAAACGGAACGGACATATTGCCGCATTTAAGCGCGCATATTCACGGCGATTTTATCGATCGACGCGCCATTCGAATTCCCGCGATTTCATGACGGGCGAGGCGGAAATGGCGGTGGAAATGGCGCCGGTGCGGGCCCGGTGAGCGCCGGAGGAGGCTTGCGGTTAAAATCTTGCCCCTGCCCGCGATGCACCGGGCAGTCTCCGCAGAACCCGATGGAAACCGCCATGACCGATTCTTCGCCCGCTGTCGCTCCCGAGGACGCCTCCGAAAACGCTTTTCAGGACGCCGGCGCCGCCGCGCCCGACGTGGTCCAGGAGCCGCGCCTGTGGCACAAGGACGGCTGGATGGCGCGCGTCATCAAGAATGAGGACGACGACGGCTGGGCCGTCGAGATGATCAAGGACGGCGAGCCCGAGCCCGCGCTGGTCGGCCCGTGGACCATGGGCCGCGACAAGAAGAACCCGAAGCCGCTCGACACCTCGGCGTTCAATACGCTGGTGAAAACGGCGTCCGAGGTATTGCGCCGCCATGAGCAGCAATTGCGCGCGTTGCTGCACAAGCGCGTGGGGCTGAGCACGGGCGAGGGCGACATCGACGTGACGCTCGATATCGTGCCCGACGAATACGAGCCCTATGCGCTGCTCACAGCGCTCGACGCGTTCGGCGAGCAGATCGCGCAGGTGCGCGTCGCGCCGACCTTCAAGCTGACCCAGGCGCGCGCGCAGACATGGGCCGAGGGCGGCTTCGGCCGCATCGATTGACGCACTCGGCCGCGCAACCGGGCGTCGAGGGGCGCGCCCGATCACGCATCTGTTCAGGGCGGTCCCGCAGTCAGCGCAGTCAGTTTTGCTGACAGAAGATGGCCGTCAGCAGCGGCCCGGCATGGTGGACGATGGCGGTGTTGCCGGCCGCGTCGAGCGCCGCCTGCACCTTGGCCTGCGTGGCCACGACCACGGCGCCATATGCCGAACGGGCGATGGGTTTGCCGTTGCCGGTCTGGAACAGCGGGTCGTCTTTCTGGAAGCCCACGATCGCGAATACGCTAAAGCCGTAGGCCGTCATATGCTGGCCGTGCGCGGGCCAGAACGCGTTGATCGAATTGCTTTCGACCTTCATGGGCTTCGCGTCGATCAACTTCTGGTCGATGAGCCCCGAGATGAAGTCGTGCGCCGACTCCTGGCAGGTCAGCGAATCGTCGAGGGCGGCGGCATGGCCGGTGAGCGGCACCAAGGGCAGTGCCGCGAGCAGAAAAGCAGCAAAGGCAAGACGTTTCATTGGAATTCTGGCAAGTGAGCTGCGCGAATCCCGCCGGGCATCCACGCGACGCCCGGCAGGACGATGCAAAAAACGTTGCACTGTACGCGGGTTCGCGCGAACGTGTTTGCGGCGTCGCATGGAAGGGCCATAACGCATGGCGCGCACGGCGCGCGGGGTGGTGAGCGATATGGCCCTCACTGACTTTCAATTTCCTGCAGCTCGTCGGAAAACCTGCAAGTTTTCTGGAAGCCGTATATTATTTCCCGGTTATGACTGGAAAAGACAAACCTGTAAAACCGGCTCCGCATGCGGTGCCGCGGCCGCGCACGTGGGATGCGCGCGCGGCGCGCTGGCTCGTGACGCCACTCGTGCCTACCCGCGTCACCCCCAATCACCTGACCACGCTGCGCCTCCTGATCGGCCTCGCTGGCGCCTTCTATCTGGCGGGCGGCGATTTTCTCCATGCCAATATTGGCGCATTTCTGATTGTTCTGTCGAATTTCGTTGATCATACCGACGGCGAGCTTGCACGAATCAGTGGTAAAACCAGCCGCATCGGCCATTTCTACGATCTCGCCGCCGACGCGCTGACCACCGTTCTGCTGTTTCTCGGCATGGGCTACGGGCTTGGCGTCGCGGCGTCCGCCGCCGGTTCCGCTTCGAGCGGATGGCATGTGCCGCCGGTGGTGCTCGGCGGCGTTGCCGGCGTGGCGGTCGCAGCGATCTTCTTTCTGCGCATGCGTATCGAGGAAATGGCGGGCAAGGCCGGCACCCAGCAGGCGTTCGTCGGCGGCTTCGAAACGGAAGACGTACTCTATCTGTTGCCGCTCGTCACGCTAACGGGGATCGTCTCGCCGTTCGTCGTGGCCGCGTCCATTGGCGCACCGCTGTTTGCCGTCTATGTGGTGCTCGACTACTGGCGCGTCGTGCGCCGCGTGAGGCCAGCCAAGGAAACCCGTCAGGTCTGGATCAGCAGATGAGTGTACAAGCAGAAGAAGAACAGGTCGTATCCGGTATGCGCGCCGCTGGCGGGCAGGCCGCCGCGCCCGCAGTTGAGCCTGCCGTCGAGCCGGACGTGGCGATCGGCCGCGCGCTGAGCAAGCTGGATTCCGAACCGTTGCGCGACGAGTACGTGAATCAGGGCTCGTTTCTCTACCTCTCCGAATTCCTGCCTCCCGACGCGACGCAGCGGCTCATCGACGCGGCCAATGCGCTCATGCCCGAGGTCAATCGCAATTTCATCCCGGGCCACAAGGCCGGCGGCAGCGTGAGCCGTCACACGATCGACCGCCTGCAGCCGTATATCGCAGAGCTGTATCGCTCGCCCAGGCTCATCGCGTGGCTCGAAAAGGTCACGGGCGACCGGCTCCAGCTTTCGCCCGAAGACGATCCGCACGCGTACGCGCTCTATTACTACACGCGCGCGGGCGATCACATCGGCTGGCATTACGACACCTCGTACTACGATGGCCGCCGCTATACCGTGCTGCTCGGCGTGATCGACGACTCCTCGTGCATCCTCGACTACGAACTGCACACGCGCGACGACAGCAAGCCCGATGAACCGGGCGCCGTGCAATATCCGCCGGGCGCGCTCGTGCTGTTCGACGGCGACAAGCTGCGCCACCGCGTCACGCCCAGCCGCGAGGGCGAAGTGCGCGTCTCGCTCACGTTCGAATACGTGACGAACCCGAACATGCGCCCGTGGCGGCGCTTCATCTCGAACATGAAGGACGCGATCGCGTACTTCGGCTTTCGCCAGGTGTTCCGCAAGGCGCTCCAGTCCGCGCGCGGTGGCGGTAGCAAGGCCGGAGGATCGGCGTGAGTCGCGCTGCCATTTTGCTGCTGTCGATCGGCACGGCACTTTTCATCGCGCTGCTCGCATGGCAGGGCCTCGGCTCAGTGACGGGCGCGCTCGCGGCAGCGGGCTGGGGGCTGGCGCTGGTGGCCGCGTTCCACGTCGTGCCGCTCGCGCTCGATGCGGGCGCGATCGCGGTGCTGTTTCGTAAAGGCGAGCAGGTCGATCAGCGCGACGCGCTGCTCGCACGCTGGACCGGCGAGTCCGTGAACAGCCTGCTGCCGGCCGGACAGATCGGTGGTCCGGTCGTCATGGTGCGTCAGCTTGCGCAGCGCGGCATGACCATGCGCGACGCGGCCGCGGCCATCACGGTGAGCACGACGCTGCAGGCGCTCGCGCAGATTGTGTTCGCGGTGTTCGGCATCGCGCTCTTCTCCGTCTACGCCGCGAACGGCGCGCCGCGCGACCTCGGCGTGGCCGCGCTGATCGCCACCGGCGTGCTCGGCGCGCTCATCGGGCTCTTCTATTTCGCGCAGCGCCGCGGGCTGTTTGGCCGCGTGCTGCGTCTCGCCTCGAAGGTGTTCGGCAAGCGGGACTGGTCGGCGCTCACCACGCGCGCCGACGCCGTCGACGCCGCCGTGAAGGCGCTCTACGCCGAGCGCGCCCGCGCGGCGGCCAGCTTCGCGCTGAGCTTCGCGGGCTGGGTCGTCGGCACCGCCGAGGTGTGGCTCGCGCTGCATTTCCTTGGCCATCCCGTCAGCTGGGTCGATGCGTTGCTGCTCGAAAGCATCGGCCAGGCCATTCGCGGCGCCGCTTTTGCGATTCCCGGCTCGCTCGGCGTGCAGGAGGGCGGCTATCTGCTGCTCGCGCCGCTCGTCGGCCTGCCGCCCGAAGCGGCGCTCGCGCTCTCGCTCGCCAAGCGCGCGCGCGAAATCGTGCTCGGTCTGCCGGGCCTGCTGTATCTGCACATCAGCGAACGTAGCTGGCAACGTCGGCGCGCGGTGCGCGTCCCCGCTGTCGAAGTCGCCGATTGACCTTTTTCTCCCAAGGAACGCATGCGCGCCATCATTCTCGCGGCAGGCCTCGGCCTGCGCCTTCAGCAACCGGCTGGAGAACAGTTTCCGAAATGTCTGCTGCAATTCGAGGGCGTGACGCTGCTCGAACGCCATCTGCAGATGCTCGAGTCGGCGGGCGTTACCGAGGTCGTGCTCGCGCTCGGCTTCCAGCCCGAGCTGGTCGAGGCCGAGCTCAAGCGCATCGGCTGGCCGCATGAGGTCGAGGTGGTGATGAATCCGCGCTTCGACCTGGGCAGCGTGCTCACGGTGCATCGCACGGCCGAAGCGCTCACGCGCGGCGGCGACGTGCTGCTGATGGACGCCGACGTGCTCTACGACGAGCGCGTATTCGCGCCGCTCGTGGCCGGTGACGCGCCGACCAACCGCCTGTTGATCGACTGCGATTTCGAGGCCGGCGACGAGCCCGTGAAACTATGCCTGCGCGAGGGCGTGCCCGTCGAGCTGCGCAAGCAACTCGCGGTGGGGCTGCAGTACGACACGATCGGCGAATCGGTGGGTTTCTTCCGCTTGAACGAAGCGACGGCGCACCGCTTTGCGCAGATCGTTGCGGGCTATGTTGATACCGATCGTGCGAACATGCCGCACGAAGAAGCGCTGCGAGACCTGCTGCTCGAACGCGGCAGCGAGTTCGAAACCGCGGACGTCACCGGCGCGCCGTGGATCGAAATCGACTTCCCGAATGACGTGACGCGTGCGGCGCAAGAGGTGCTTCCGCAACTGGCGCCGATCGTGAGCCGCGTGAAGCAGACGGCGGTTTGATCGCCATCCGGGCCGCGCTTTTCGCTTTCGACATAAGAGGGCCGTGAAGTCCGTTGCCGCGTGAATGCGGCGCCGGGTTTCGCGGCCCTCGTGCTTTTTGCGGCGCGTTCCCGGTATTTTTCGCGCCGCTTCATCTGTTGCGGCCTCACCGTTTTCGGCAACACGGTGCCATAATGGCAGCTTTACGCCATCAGCCACGCTGACTGTCGTTCCTGCCCATGCCCCTTGCACTAGGCACCTTCATCGTTCCGCTCATCGTCGCGTGCTCGATGTTCATGGAGAACGTGGACGCGACGGTCATCGTCACCTCGCTGCCCGCGATGGCCCGCGATCTGGGCCAGAGCCCCATCACCCTCAAACTCGCCGTCACGAGCTACGTGATCGGGCTCGGCGTGTTCATTCCCATTTGCGGCTGGGTGGCGGACCGCTTCGGCTCGCGCAACGTGTTTCGCACCGCGATCGGCATTTTCATGGCGGGCTCGCTGCTGTGCGCCGCGTCGCGGTCGCTCGAAATGTTCGTGGCCGCGCGCTTCGTGCAGGGTATCGGCGGCGCGATGATGGTGCCGGTGGGCCGCATCATCATCTTTCGCTCGCTGCCCAAATCGGACTTCATTCGCGCGGTCAACTATCTCACCGTGCCTGCCTTGCTCGGTCCCGTGATGGGGCCGCCGCTCGGCGGCTTCATCACGACCTACCTGCACTGGCGGCTGATTTTCTTCGTCAATATTCCGATTGGCGTGCTCGGCATCTGGCTCGCGAACCGGCATATCGCGAACATGCACGAGGAGCATCCCGGACCGCTCGACTGGTTCGGCTTCATCCTCTCCGCGGGCGGCGCGTCGCTCTTCATGCTCGGGCTGTCGTTCGTGGGCGGCGAGCTGGTTTCCAATGGGAAAGCCCTGACGATGTGCGTAGTGGGCGCGCTCCTGCTGGGCGGCTACTGGTTCTACGCGCAACGCGCCGAACGGCCCGTTCTCGATCTGAAATTTTTGCGCATCCCGAGTTTCAATGCGAGCGTGCTGGGCGGCTCGCTGTTTCGCATCGGACTCGGCGCCGTGCCGTTCCTGCTGCCGCTCACGCTGCAGGAGGGACTTGGCATGACGGCGTTCGTTTCGGGCGCCATCACGTGCGCGTCGGCATTCGGCTCGATCTTCATGAAGTCGATCGTTTCGCACGTGCTCGGCCGCTTCGGCTTTCGCCGCACGCTGATCGTCAACGCCGCGCTCGCGGGCGTCTCCATCGCCGTCTATGGATTGTTCGCGCCGGGCACGCCCATCTGGCTCATCTGGCTCGTGGTGCTGCTGGGCGGCGTGTTTCCTTCGCTACAGTTCAGCGGTCTCAACTCGCTGGCTTACGCCGATATCCCCACCAAGGACATCGGCCGTGCCACGAGCGTCGCCAGCGTGATCCAGCAGGTTTCGCTGGGGCTCGGCGTGACCATCGCCGGGATCGTGCTGCAGGTTTCGCATCGGATACAGGGGCATCCGACCATCGTATGGTCCGATTTCTGGCCCGCGTTTTTTGTCGTGGGGCTCTTTTCCGTGGCCTCGATTCCGGTGACGATGCGTTTGCCCGCCAACGCGGGCGACGAGATCGCGCGTGGCCGGCGCGGACAAACCTGATCCGTTCGCCGATTTCGCTTCTGCCGGTTCGGTGTCCAGTGTCCGGGGAAGGCTATCGGCGGATGGCCTGATCGCAAACGATTTCTGCGCGTGCTATAAGCGCAGGATCCGGGCTGAAAGTCGATTGAAAAGCCGGGTCACAAGCTGGTGCTCGATGAACCGAATCATGGAGGTCACTCAATGAAGCTGGTCGATAGAACGAAAATTTCCGCCGCTGCTCTCGCACTCGTTTCGCTTTCCACCTTGTCCGCGGGCTTTCTCGAAGCCACGCCCGCGTTTGCGAAGGACACGCAGCAACGTCCCGCTGTCCTGACCGCGTCGGCGGTCGCCGTCGCCGACAAGTACGCGGCCGATGCGGCCGAGCAGATCTTCAAGGAAGGCGGCAACGCCGTCGACGCGGCGGTCGCCATCGCCTTCTCGCTGGCCGTCACCTATCCGGAAGCCGGCAACATCGGCGGCGGCGGTTTCATGACGCTCTACGTGAACGGCAAGCCGTACTTCCTCGACTATCGCGAGCGCGCGCCGCTGGCCGCCACGCGCAACATGTATCTCGACGACAAGGGCAACGTGATCCCGGGCAAGAGCCTCTATGGCTACGACGCCGTGGGCGTGCCGGGCACCGTCGAGGGCATGTGGGAAGCACAGCGCCGCTTCGGCAAGCTGCAATGGAAGCAGGTGCTTCAGCCCGCGATCCATTACGCGCGCGACGGTTTCCTCGTCGACGAGCAACTGGCCAAGCGCCGCGAAGACGCGTCGAAGGAGTTCGGCGGCAAGACCAACTTCGACCAGTACTTCGGCGACATGAAGGAGGGCACGACGTTCAAGCAGCCCGATCTCGCGGACGTGCTCACGCGCATCGCGAACCAGGGGGCGAAGGACTTCTACGACGGCAAGACCGCCGACCTGATCGCGGCGGCCATGAAGGGCCACGGCCTCATCACCAGGCGCGATCTGCAGGAGTACAAGGCAGTCTGGCGTCAGCCGGTGGAGGCCAGGTGGAACGGCTATGAAGTGATCACCGCGCCGCCGCCGAGCTCGGGTGGCGTGGGCCTCGTGCAGCTGCTCAAGATGAAGGCGATGCTGGCGCCGCAGTTCAAGGACGTGCCGCTCAATTCGCCGCAATACATCCATCTGATCGCGGAGATCGAAAAGCGCGTGTTCGCCGATCGCGCGCAGTATCTCGGCGACCCCGACTTCTACAAGGTGCCGGTCGCGCAGCTGACCGACGACGCCTATCTCGCCAAACGCGCCGCCGACGTGGACCCCGACAAGCCGTCGGACACGAAGAGCGTGCAGCCCGGTCTCGGCACTTCGATGCCGGAGAAGGCGGACGCCACGCACGGCAACAAGATGCCGGAAAAAGCGGAAACGACGCACTTCTCGGTGGTCGACAAGTGGGGTAACGCCGTGTCGAACACCTATACGATCAACGGCTACTTTGGCTCGGGCGTGGTGGTGCCGGGCGCCGGCATCGTGCTGAACGACGAAATGGACGACTTCTCGTCCAAGCCCGGGGTGCCGAACATGTTCGGCGTGGTGGGCAGCGACGCGAATGCGATCGCGCCGAAGAAGCGCCCGCTTTCCTCGATGACGCCCACGATCCTCACCAAGGACGGCAAGGTCGCGCTCGTGATCGGCACGCCCGGCGGCTCGCGTATCTTCACGTCGATCTTCCAGGTCATCAACAACATCTATGACTTCAAGATGCCGTTGAAGGACGCGGTGGCCGCGATGCGCTTCCATCATCAACTGCTGCCGCCCAACACGATCTTCTGGGAGCCGTACCAGCCGATCAACGGCGACCTCGCCAAGCAGGTCGAGGCCAAGGGCTATGTGCTCAAGGGCCAGGACTTCAGCGGCGATATTCAGGCGATCCGCATCGACGGCGATACGCCGGAAGCCGCCGCCGATCCGCGCGGACGCGGCGTGACGCGCGTGGTTCAGTGATGTGATGCGCGGCGAACGTGCCGGTCGGGTTTGCCGATGCGTTCGCCTCCATGTTGCGCGGCCTGTTGCCGATGAGAAATAAATGCCGATCGAGTTTTCCCGAAATTGAGTTGGTGCGGGCCACCTCGGGCGTCTGCCCAAAAAACTCGCATGCGATGAATGTTTGTAAGCGTCTTGTCCTCTTTAATGAGGACGTCGCAACCAGGGTTCATCGCGTAGTATGCAAACTCCGGCGCGTGAAAACCGAGCCGGCGTGTGTTTTCCTGGGCGGCTCTGGCCGCCCTTTTTCTTTTCCGGGCGCGGTGTGGGGCTCGCGGGTTTTCTTGAATGGGTCGGGCACGCTAAATACGTTTTAATGTTTGCGGCTGCCCCGATGGCTGCGCGCGCAACGGCAACGAACCACGATCGGGGGGCTACGCAGGCGCTCTTCAACTCAGGGTCGTTCACGCCGCGCATGCACCTCACAAGCCGCGAACTGGCGTTGCTCGCCGACGTCTTCAAGCTGCTGGCCGACCGTACGCTGCCGGAGGACGTCCTGCGGCTCGAGGTGGGGCGGCGCATGCTCGATCTGCTGCGCGCGGACCATATGGGGTCCTACGTCTGGGATGGCGTGCAGGAAAAATTCGGGCAGCGCGTGGCTCTCAACATGTCCGCCGACAATCTCGGCGATTACGAGCGGTACTTCCAGTATTGCGATCCACTGATGCCGTCATTGCAGAACCGCCGCGAGGCGGTGCGCGTGACCGATGCGATACCGCACGAAGCGCTCGTGCGCACCGAATTCTTCAACGATTTCCTGCGTCTCGACGGCCTGTATTGGGGCATCAATCTGTTCGTCTGGGACGGCGACGAGAACATCGGCGATCTGCGGATCTGGCGCGGCAAGCATCGGGAGAATTTTTCCGATCATGAAGTTGCGCTGCTCGATCTGATCCGGCCGGCTTTCACGGCGGCGCTGGCGCGGGCACGCCGCGAAGCCGGCATGGCGAAGACGGCGGATGTGTCCGTGGAGGGGATACCGGCGGAGATGGCCCTGACCGGGGCCGATCTGCTCGCGCGTCTCACGCGTCGCGAGCGCGAGGTCGTGACTCTCGCGGCCGAGGGGCTACTGGACAAGGAGATCGCGCAACGGCTCGGAATTTCCTATACGACCGTGCGTACGCATCTCGATCGTGCGTTTCAGAAACTCGGCGTCAACAATCGTTCGCGGCTCGCGCGGCTGCTGCAGTTGGCGCAGCCGCGCTAAGCGAACCGGTGCGTTGCGGATCGGAAACGGGGCGCGGGATCCCGTTCTTTGTGCTGCCGTTCTTTGCCTGTTCGTTATCTATTGCGGCATCGACATGCCCTCGCGGGCCGCGTCGATCAGGCCGAGCGACGCCTCGGCGTTGCCGATCCGCTCCACCGCGAGCAGCGCGAAGCGCGCGAGAAAGAGCGGGGCATTGGCCTCGCCCAGTTCAGTCATGGTCTTGCACAGCCGCGTGTAGACCTTGTCGAGTTCGCTGTCGGTCATGGCGTTTTCCAGTCCGGGTTTCATCGTTTTCGGTGGTGTGGGCAGCGGGCCTCAGGCCCGCAATGCGTGCTCGAGCGCGTCGCGCGCGCGTTGCGCCAGCGTCTCGTCGGCGCCTTGCCAGCGGCCGAGCACGTGGCCGTCGGGGCGCACGAGATAGAGCGTGTCCGCAGTGGCGCCGTACATCGGGAACAGCCGGCCTTTGCGGTCCCAGCCGCATCGGCGCATGACGTCGGCGGGCTTGCGCTGCGCGAGCGGCACGAGCGCGAACGGCACGTCGCGCGAGGCGAACGCCGCTTCGAGCGCGTCGACGGCGGGCGGCACCGCGCCATCCGCGCTGAAATAGAACGCCGTGAAGCGCGGTCCGACGAGATCGGTCAGATGGCCCTCGGTCATCGAGCCGCGATCGACGATCGACACCGGGCATTCGGGCAGCACCGCGCCGGGCGCCGGGCCGCCAGCGAGCGGATCGGAAACCGCGTTCAGCGGCGAAGCCGTATAGGCGATCGCCGAGGTCTGGCGCGGGTTGATCAGCGAGCGCAGGCCGGGATATTTGAGCGCGAGGCTCAGCACGGCGGTGCGCATCAAGCTGAACGCGAACGAGGGCGGCGCCATGAATTCGGTGCTCTTGGTGCCGTAGCTCAGGTTCTCGTGCGCCGCGAATACGCGCTCGTCCGAGTAGCTGTCGAGCAGCCGCTCGCCCGCGCGTTGCTGCACCACCCAGGCGAGCTTCCACGCGAGGTTGTCGGCGTCGTCGATGCCCGAGTTCGCGCCGCGTACGCCGAAGATCGGCACGAGATGCGCCGCGTCGCCCGCGAACAGCACGCGGCCGTGACGGTAGCGTTCGAGCGTGAGCGCATTGGCCTTGTAGATCGTGATCCAGATGGGCGACCACGGCGCGGTCTCGCCCATCATGTCGAGCAGGCTTTGCACGCGGGGCATCACGTTTTCGGGCTTGACGGCTTCTTCGGCATCCTCGCCGTCGCGCAGTTGATAGTCGATGCGCCAGACGTTGTCGGGCTGCTTGTGCACGAGCACCGTCGAGCCCGGATTCGAGGCCGGGTCGAAGTAGGCGAGGCGCTCGGTAGGGCGCGCGCTGTCGAGCAGGATGTCGACGATCACGTAGCGTCCTTCGTAGCTCGTTCCGGTGAGCTTCAGACCCAGCGCATCGCGAACCATGCTGCGGCCGCCGTCCGCGGCGACGAGCCAGTCGGTCTGGGCTTCGTACTCGCCCGCGGGCGTCGCGAGCGTGAGCGTTGCGCCGTGTGCGTCCTGCTGCACGGCCGTCACCCGGGTGCCCCAGCGAATGTTGATCAGGTCGGCATGCCGCTCGGCCGCATCGAGCAGAAACTGCTCGATGTGGTATTGGGCGAGGTTCACCATCGGCGGCAGCTTCTGGTTTTCGTCCTGCGGCATCGTGAAGTGCAGGACTTCGTCGTTGCGATAGAAGCTGCGCCCGCCGGTCCACGGCAGTCCCTTCGCGAGAAAGCCGTCGAGCGCGCCGAGGCGCTCGATGATCTCGAGGCTACGGCGCGAAATGCAGATGGCGCGGCTGCCGTAGCAGACCGAGTCGTCGGCCTCGATCAGCACCGAGCGCACGCCGTGCTTCGCGAGTCCCAGCGCAATGGCGAAGCCGACCGGACCGCCGCCGACGATTACGACCGGATGAGGCGCGTTTTCGCGCCCGTCGACGAGTTCGGGAAGGCGAGCATCGTAATGCCGGGCTTCGAACGGATAGGGCTTGAATTCGGTGCTCATGGCGCGGTGCCTCCGTGCGTGGCGGGGCCGTTGCCGATCGGGGAAAGGGCGAAACGAGGCATGAGGGTAGGCGTCTCCGACTGGAAATTTTTTCTCGCGCGCCACACGAGGCGCGCCGCGCGGGCCGCCGGGCCATCGAAGACCGGCGGCGATGCATGGAGTATGGAGCGTGGCTGACGCGGCGCTGTCCTCATTTTGGGTACAGCGGGCCGGGATGCGCCGCTCACGCAGGCGGTGACGCGTTCAGCCCTGATCGCTGGCGGCGTTGGCGAGGCAGAGCGCGAATAGCTGACGCTGGCTGGAGATGCCGAGGCGCTGATACGCGCGCTTTTGATAAGTCACGACGCTGCTGGGCTTGATGCCCATGCATTCGGCGATGTCGGCGGCGCTTCTGCCTTCGAGCACGCCGCGCAGCGCGTCGAGTTCTCGCTTCGAGAGCGCCGGGCACAGGCCGCGCAGGCGCGCGAGCATCAGTTGCGGAATGCCCATCTGGCTCTGGCCGCGCAGGGCGTAGTGATGCTTCGTGGCCTCGCCGATCAACGGTGCAAGCGACTCGACCAGCTCGACCTCGCCCGGCCGGAAATTGCCGGCGTCGCGTTCGCGATAGAGGTTGACCGAGAGCCAGATGTCGGCGGCGGGCTGCAGCAGCAGGGAGAGCCGATCGGAAACATTGGGCGTGGCGTAGCAGGCCTGCCGATAGCCGTCGTGCGCGATGTCCTCGCTCGACTGCCAGTGCAGCACCAGCGACGAGCCCGGCGGGTTCGCCGTCTCGCCGCCCACGATCTGCTGATTGCCGTCGAGCGCGTAGAACAGGCGCGAATAAGTGTCGGCGACGTCACGCAGGAAGCGGCCGCCGCGATGGTCGGCGACCGACACGGTGCGCGGGCGGTTGCCGAATTCGTACGCGAACACCGTGCATTGCGAAACCGACGTGGCCGGCCCGAGCAAATTGAGAACTTCGGCGGCGAGCGCGTTGGTGTCGTCGCGGCCAAGCGCGGAAATGAGACTGGTGACACGGGACAGGTCGAATTGGCCCGTTTGTCTCGGTCGGTCAAGACGCCAGTGACGCATGTTTCTGAAGGGAAACGAAGGGGGAATGAAGTCGGCTGCAACGGCGGGAGCGCCCAGAGTAGCACCGATTCACGGCCCGCATAAGCCTTCCGGAACGCCCACCGGGCGCAGAAAAGGGCAGGATCGGCGGCCGGCCGCTTTGCTTGCGTCAGCCGTGGAGCCGCAAGCAAGAAACCACCCAGTTGGGGTAATCTCTATGTTCGTGCTGCAACTGCACAAAAATTTCCTTTCTGATCCAAACGTCTTCGCGCAGGAAATCCCGATATGTGGACGCTCCCCACCGCCATTCCACCCGATTTTGGTACCGGGGCGGTCTTTTTCAGCGTGCTCGTGACGCAGCTCGGGGTGCCGGTTCCGGCCGCGCCGGTACTGATACTGGCGGGCACGATGGCGGCGGGCGGGGATGCATCGTATGTGAGTCTGCTGCTGGCGGCGGTCGTGGCAACCTTGTTCGCCGATTCGCTCTGGTTCACGGCGGGCCGCATGCGCGGGCGGCGGCTGCTCAATTCGCTCGTGCGCTTTTCGCTGTCGCTCGATACGACGATTCGGGTCGCGCGTAACGTGTTCGAGCGTCATGGCGCGCCCATTCTCGCGGTGGCGAAGTTCGTGCCGGGTCTCGGTCTCATATCGGCGCCGCTGCTGGGCACGACGTCGATGGACGTGCGCCTCTTCCTGCTCTGGGACACAGTCGGGGCAACGCTGTGGGCCGGCACCTGGCTCATCGGCGGCGCGGCCATGCACGCGCAAATTGCGCGGTTCGCGATGTTCGTGCGCGCCAATGGCTGGACCATCTTCGACGTGCTCGCGCTTGCGGGCCTGCTGTTTCTCGCCTGGCGCTGGGCGCGCCGCCTGCAGTTGCGCCGCTGGCTGGCCACGCATCGCATTTCGCCCGATCAGCTCGACGAGATGATGAGGTCGTCCGTGCCGCCGGTCGTGTTCGACGCGCGGCCGCAAAGCGTGCGCGAGAAAGAGTCGTATCGGATCCCGGGCGCACGGCCGCTCAATCTGGATTCGGCCGATGCGCTCGCGCCCGAGCTGCTCGCGCAGTCCATCGTGGTCTATTGCGTGTGCCCGAACGAGGCGACGGCCAAGCGCATCGTGAGTCAGCTGCGCAGCAAGCACATCTATCACGCCCACGCGCTCAAGGGCGGTCTCGACGCGTGGGAGCGCCACGGCTATCCCGTCGAGCCGCTTTCTTCGGAGTTCCATGCCGCGCACGCGCGCGAGGACGACGCGTTCGAAGCGGACGCCGAACAGGAATTCACGGTTCGGGCCAGCATTCCGGAGTAATTCGCTCACGCCTCGTCTTGGGGCGGTCGCGCGCGCATGGCCGCTATATCGGCTCACCAAGCGGACCACTAAGCGGCCCACTGCAGGCGTGCTTCGCTCGTATCGTCAGGCGCGTTGACGCCGCGAGCCGCCGCCCACGTTCTGCCCCGCATCGCGCGCCATCTGAGCATAGCCCCAGATCGAAAGCAGCGTGAGCACGCCGGCGCTCAGAAACGCGAGGCGGAAATCGTCGAGCGTGAAGGCATGGCCGCTCGATTCGCCATGGAAGCTCGCCGCCACGCGCAGCGCCAGCGCGCCGAACGCGATGCCGAGTCCGTTGGTCATTTGCGCCGCGGCGCTCCAGAGCGTGCTGGCCGCGCTCATCTGCGGCTGCGCGACGTCGGCATAGGCGAGCGTCGCGAGCGTCGAGAATTGCATCGAGCGCGTGACGCCGTACACGAACACCACGATCAGCACGATGGCGAGCGGCACTTCGGGCGTGAGCATTCCGCACGCGATCATCGAAACGCCGGCGAGCGCCACGTCGACCACGGCGACGAGCCGAAAGCCCCAGCGCTCGAGAATGCGCGTCGTGAGCGCTTTCATGCCCAGATTGCCGAGCGCGCTGGCGAGCAGCAGCAGCCCCGACTTGAAGGCCGAGAGTCCAAAGCCGATCTGGAACAGCAGGGGCATCAGGTAGGGCGCCGCACCAATGCCGATGCGCGTGATCGAGCCCGTCACGACCGTGACCGAAAAAGTCGGAATGCGGAGCGTGGAAACATCCACGAGCGGATGCGGATGGCGTTTCGCATGAGCAAACGCGATGGCGCCGATCAGCACGCCAGCAGCCACGAGCGCCGCGCCGCTCCATGGGCTCGAGCCGGGCTGGCTCGCGAGCTCCGCGCCATAGAGCAGGGCCGTGAGCGACGCGCCGCTCAGCACGAGTCCGACGACGTCGAGCGGCCGGCGCTGTTCGCTGCGCAGATTCGGCACCACGGCCGCGATGGCCGCGAGCACGGCAATGCCGAACGGGACGTTGAGCAGGAAGATCCAGCGCCATGACGCATAGGTCGTGATGAAGCCGCCCACCGGCGGCCCGACCACGGGCGCCGCGATGGCGGGCCAGGTGATGGTGGAGATCGCCTGCATGAGGCGGCTCTTGTCGGTGCTGCGCACGACGATCATGCGGCCCACGGGCACCATCATGGCGCCCCCGATCCCTTGCAGCACGCGCGCGGCCACAAACTCCCAGAGATTCTGCGAGATGCCGCAGAGCACCGAGGCGAGCGTGAACGTCACCACCGCGCCGAAGAACACCGTGCGCGAGCCGCAGCGGTCGGCGACCCAGCCGCTCGCCGGGATGAAGATGGCGAGCGCGAGCATGTACGCGGTCACGCCGAGACTCAGGCTGTTCGGCCCGATGCCGAACGAGTGCGCCATCTGCGGCAGCGCCGTGGCGATCACGGTGGTGTCGAGATACTCCATGAAGAACGTCGCCGCCACGATGTAGGGCAGCCAGCCGACCCAGGCTGTGCGGACTGTGCCGTTGTTCCGTGCGCTGTCGTTCATCGTGCCGCCTCGCGGCTGGAAGGGAGGCGTGGGCCGAGGGGCGGAGGGCAGAGCGAAGGGCGGATCATGAGGCGGTCGGCGGGAAAGTTTCCGATCGGAATAGCGTGGACCGGGAGTTTTCTGTGCACCGTCCACCGGAAAGGCCACAGTTTCCGATAGGAACGCGCGTCTGTACAGTGGCGTTCGTGCTTCGCGTCGAGTCGAACGGCCGGCGCTGGCACCGCTCGTTCGCCGCCATGCGCGGCCGCGGCCTGTGTCGCGGTGCGGCGGCGTTCGTCGGCGTTGCGCGGTTAGTTCGTATCGGTGGAGCGCAGGATTTCCGCTGCTCCGAGATGAATGGCCAGCGCGAAGAACTCGCGCTCGGCAAGATTCGCCGCTTTGGCGATGGCAAGCGCGCGGTGATGGTCGTGCGGATGCAGGAGCAGCTTGACTTCGACTTTGGCGGGCGACTTGAGGGCGGATTCCACGGCGTGACTCCTTCGGTAACAGGCGAATTCGGGCGTTCTGCCCGTCGCGGTGCGTAGCCCATTACCGGCCGCCAGGGTGCGAGCGCACCAGCCGTTTGTCATGACGCATGCTGCTGCAAACCAAACGGCGCTAGACGTGGAGTGGGCCTGAAATTTTTCTTCTGATGCGGCAGGGTGCCGCGTGTACCACGGGCGCAAGTATAGTCAGGTCCTGCACCAGGGTAAATACCTGGTTGATGCGGACGGGTCAAATCATTGTTGCGAAAGTTGATGCAATCCAGCACGAATACCGGACGACGCCTGGCGGCGTGGTCCGGTTCATCGGGGTTTCGCGGGAGCGTTGGGAGCCCGGGAGGGCGCGGGCGGCTTAGCCCGTGGTGTCTTTGAGCAGGCGGGTGCGCGCCGAGCCGAGCGATTCGAAGCGGCCGTGCGTGTCGTCGAATACGGAAATCGTGCCGTGACCGATGTCGTACACCCAGCCTTGCAGCTGGAGCTGGCCTTGCGCCACGCGAGCCGCCACCGCCGGGTGGGTGCGCAGGTGCGTGAGCTGGAGGCGGACATTTTCCTCGACGAGCGCCTGCACGATCTGGTCGTCGTTCAAGCCGCGCGTTTGCACGACGCTGCGCGCCGCCTCGGCGTTGCGCAGCCAGGCTTGCACCGTAGGCATGTCCGCGGTGGCGCCGGGACCGTCGGCGAGACCTTTCATGGCGCCGCAGTCGGTGTGGCCGCACAGCACGATCTGCTTCACGTTCAGCGCGAGCACGGCGAACTCGACCACGGCCGAGACGCCGCCGAGCATTTCCCCATAAGCCGGCACGATATTGCCGATGTTGCGGCAGACGAACAGCTCGCCGGGGCGCGTCTGCGTGATCAGTTCGGGCGAGACGCGCGAATCGGCGCAGGTGATGAACAGCGTATGCGGCGCCTGGGAGTGGGCAAGGCTGCGGAACAGCTCCTTGTCGCCCGGAAACACGTTACGAGCGAACTCATCCACGCCGTCGAGAAGGTGCAGCAAATCGCAGCCGCACGATTCGGAGTGGCCGTCGTGCGAGTGGGTATGGTCTGACATGGAAGTTTCTCTCTTTATCATGAATCGACACATTCGAATGGCAACAGCGGCAGTTTACGCTCAGTTCCGTTTGGCCGCCGCGTTTCGGTTCGGAAAGTTCCGTCCCGGCGTACGTTTTCCCGTTTTCCGATCGTCACATTACGGTGCTTCGGTGCGCCGAGCGGAATGCCTTATTCGTCATACGACCGGCCAGTCGGTTGGCCAGGCTCGCGTGAGCGCACCGGCAAGCGCTGCGTAGCCGCTGCGAGCCGCGCGGAAACCAAAGGCGCGCGTCTACCCGAGGCCGGCGGGGCAGCATTGTACTCGACGCGCTACGCCGTGCGAGGGACTATAGGGAAATGCCGGATGCGTGTGTGTCGGGAGGAGAGAGGTGGGATCGATTTCCTGGGTCGGTTCTCTTCATCTAACCGATATTTACTTCGGATATCGAATTGATTTGCCAGGCGAAGGGAGCGCCGAAATCGCCGCGAGAACACGCCGAGGCCATCGCAATGCAACGGCGCCCGCGCGCGGACGTTTCAGGATTCCACGGCGTGGCGGCGGGCACCGGCGTGCCGGGCCGGCATGAAGTACCACACGGCGGCGAGCACTTGCAGCACGATCAGGCCGGTCCAGACCGCCTGATGCGCGACGACCGGATAGTGGCCGTCCACGGCGCTCCAGTGGCCGAGCGCCGCGCCGATCGCGATCTGCGCGACGAAGATGCCGATAAAGATGACAAGCGTGAACGTGGTGTTGACGCGGCCGATCAGGCGCGGGGGAAAGTATTCGGCGAGCACGGCGTAGGTGAGGATGCCGGTGCCGCCCAGCGCGCCATACGCGGCCCACAGGAACGTGGCGGGCAACGGCACGCGGGCCGCGAGCAGCGCCTGGACGAGCACGAAGAGCGCCATCGTGACGCCGGAAAAGCGCGCGACGCTCACGCCGCAGCGCTCGAAAGTGCGTGCGAGCGCACCAAAGCCGATGTTGCCGACGATGAACGCGCCGCCGAGTACGGAAACCAGCGAGGCCGCACGCGAGGCCACATCGGTCGTACCGGCGGGCACCACGTCGCGCAGGAACGCGCCCACCCAGAGCGACTGCATCGCGTAGAACACGATCTGCGTGAAGGCGGAGAACGTCGCCGCCTTCCAGAACGCGTGGCTGCGCAGGATGTGCGCGGTGCCCTTGAACTGCTCGAGTACGCTCGCCTGATGGTGCGTGTCGCGCGTGCGCGGGCCGCAGATCCAGATGATGGCCGCGACGGCTGCGGTGAGCACCGCGAGTCCGACGCTCACGGTGCGCCACGGCGCAATCGTGAGCAGCCACGAGAGCGGGGCGCCGACCGCCACGCCGCCGAGGCCGCCCACGGCCATCACGAGCCCGTTGACGAGCGTAAGCTGGGCGACCGGGAAATGCTGGGCGGTGGCCTTGAATGCGCCGCCGAGGCACACCGAAACGCCCACGCCGACCAGCAGACGCCCGATCATCATCGCGCCCATGCTGTGCGAAAGGCCGAACACGAGCGCGCCGGCGGCGGCCACCAGCATCACGCTCGCGGTCACACGGCGTGGGCCGAAGTGGTCGAGCAGCACGCCGGCGGGGATCTGCGCGCCCGCGAAGCCAAGGAAATAGAGGCTCGTGAGCGTGCCCAGATCGGTGGCGGTGAGGCCCATTTCGTGCGTCAGGAACGGCGCAAAGCCGAGGTTGACGCCGCGAAACAGGTAAGAAACGAAATAGCCGAGCGCAAAAACGGCGAATACGCGCAGTCTGAGTGCGGTCATGATGCGGGCGGGACCCGAAAGCGGATTGAATGGCTGGGTCACGATTATTGGCGAGAAGTCCACCGCGAGGCCAGCGAGAGATTTCAGCCGCGATTGTGAGTAGAATTTGACGTCATGTCACGATCGCTTCCTCCCTTGCAGGCCCTGCGTGCGCTAGAAGCGGCGGCGCGGCGGCGCAGTTTCAGCCGCGCGGCAGAAGAATTGCATTTGACGCACAGCGCCGTGAGCCACCACCTGCGAGCCCTCGAAGCGGAGCTCGGCGTCGAGCTGTTTCGCCGCGCCGGCAGCCGCATGATTCCCACGGCGGCCGGCGCGCAGCTTGCCGAGCGCGTGCGGCGCAGCCTCGAAGAGCTGCGCGAGGCGCTCGACGCCACGCGTCCGGGCGTGAGCGCGGTGACGCGGCTCGAATTGAGCGTGATGTCCGATTTCGCCTCGGTCTGGCTGATTCCGCGCCTGGGCGACTTCTACGACCGGCATCCCAACGTCGATCTTTCGCTGCGCATGCACGCCGACGTCACGCCGCCCGATCCCTATCCGTTCGATATCGGCATCTGGCATCGGCGCGTGGATGAACCGGGCTTCCAGATCCGCAAGTTGCTCGACGACCAGGTGGTGGCCGTCTGCAGTCCCGCTCTGCTCGCGCGCTACCCGGCGTTTCGCATCGAAGATCTCGCCGCCATGCCGCTGCTGCGTTTCTCGCGCCGCTCGTGGCGCGACTTTTTCGATGCGGCGGGCGTGGCGGCAGGCGAGCCCGAACGCGGGCCGGTATTCGACGACGCCGGCCTCCTGCTGCAAGCCGCAGTGGCCGGGCAAGGGGCCGCCACGGCGCGCCTGCAGCTCGCGCGCGGCTTCATCGACCGCGGTGAGCTGGTGCAGTTGGGACAGGTGCGCATTCCGGCGTCGCTCGATTATTACTTCACGTGGCGCGAGGGCCATCCGCGTGAAGCGGCGATCCAGCAGTTCTATCGCTGGGTGAAAGCCCAGCTCGCCAATTGACCGGCTGATAAGCGCCATTTTCTTTCGTGAGTAAATGCGGGTAAAACCTGTGCTCGCGCCTGTCAACGGTATCCGATTGATACGCGTTGCTCGTCGATAAGGATGCACAATACGGCGCGAATGCAATGAGTCAATGCAGGCGAATGCAGTGTTATTCATGACGCATGCACCTGATTGGCGCATATAGCGAAATGGTTGCATCGTTCGCCCATGAAACGAATGGACTGACGGTAAACGCTATTCAATAGCATTTCATGATTTTGGGTGGTCCAGTACCGGAAGTTGAGTGCCGGCGCGCCTTGCGGGATGCCACAAATCGTCTGCGGATTGAACTGAAGCAGAGGTAAAGTGCACTGATGCGAAATAGTGACGACGACACCTTTCGCATCAAGTCTGAAATAAATGGAGTATTGTTACTCCCCAGTGCAATGCGGCGAGGTCGGCCATGAAGTCAACTGCATTGGCAGCGTCTGTATACCGGTAGTGAATGGTGTGTAGTGCATGGGTCCCTCGAGGGCCATCAAAAAACTGTGACAACAGGAGAAACCGCATGAAGGCTATTCAGGCGTTCACACTGGCAGCCGGCGCTTTGCTGGTTGCCGCTTCGCTCAACGTTTATGCGCAGGACGCCGCAAGCGCCCCCGCCGCCACGACGGCGACCGCTCCGACCGACGCCGCCCAGGCCAACGTCAAGCAGTCGAAGGCAGACCTCAAGAAGGCTCGCGCCGCCAACCGTGCGCTTTCGCGCAAGGTCCGTGCAGCGCTCGCCAAGGACAAGAACATCAGCGTGGCCAACATCACCGTGCGCGCCAAGGACGGCGCCATCGTCCTGCAAGGCACCGTGCCGGAGCAAGGCCAGGTTGACCACGCTGCGGAAGTGGCGAAGGGCGTGGCTGGCGTGACCTCGGTCAAGAACGCGCTGACGATCCGTCCGGTCGGGACCTGATCGCCGGCGTTCGGCGCAGGCCGGGCGCCTCGGGCGGCCCGTGTTGCGTGAACCCTGGCTGAATGGCATCTGGAACGGGCTCGAACCGGCCCGGATGCATTCGGATTCATCCTGAAAGCCGCACATGCAATCCGCGAACCGGATTGCATGTGCGGCTTTTTTTATTGGCGCCGGCAGTGCAGTCAGGGGTCGATATAGTGCATGTGCGGCGACTCGCCCATCAGGAGCCCATGGTTCGCGTCGGCGGCCGCGCGCAGATAGTCCCAGAGCGACGTGATGCGCCGCAGCTTGCGCAGATCTTCGCGGCTGCAAAGCCAGAAGCGCCGCGTCACGACGATTTCCTCGGGCAGGATCGCCACGAGCCGCGGATCGGGTTCGGCCATGAAGCAGGGCAGAATGGCGAGCGCGCTGCCCTGCAGCGCGGCATGGTATTGCGCGATCACGCTCGTGCTGCAGAGGTTCACCGAGACGTTCGGCACCGTGCGTTCGAGGTAGAGCAACTCATGGCTGAAGGCGAGATCCGCGACATAGCTGATGAATGCGTGATGGCGCAAGTCCGCAGCCGAGCGAATGGGCGCGTGCCGCGTGAGATAGTCCGGCGTTCCATATAGGCGCAGACGGTAGTCGCATAGCTTTGTATAAACGTACTGGCCGCGCTCGGGACGTTCGAGCATGATCGCCAGATCGGCTTCGCGCTTCGAGAGGCTCACGAAATGCGGCACGGGCAGCAGATCGATCGACATGTCGGGATGCTTGCCCGTGAAGCGCGCGAGTTGCGGCGCAAGAAAGAAGCAGCCGAACCCCTCGGTCGATCCCACCCGCACGTGGCCCGAGAGCGACTGCGCACCGAGCGCGAACTGCTCGCTCGCTGATTGCACCGTGCTTTCGATGGTATCGGCGTAGGCCAGCAGGCGCTGGCCTTCGGCGGTCAGCACGAAGCCGCCCGAGCGCGATTTGTCGAACAACACTGTGCCCAGCGCCGCCTCCAGCTCGCGCACGCGGCGCGCCACCGTCGTGTGGTCGACGCCGAGGCGCCGTGCCGCGCCGCTCGCGCGCTGCGTGCGCGCCACCTCCAGGAAATAGCGTAAATCGTCCCAGTTCAGTGTCTCCATCGGCCTAGTTGTGCTTTTTTGCATATCGGATGGGCTTTTTCGTCTCTATACCGTGGATATTCGAATAACTATACTCGGTTGCAGGCCGCTGCAATACACGGTCGTCTATAACTAGGATGGAGACAAACAATGCACACGCAGCCCCCCACGCGCGACCCCATCCCCGGAACGCACTTTGCGTGCGTTCGCACCACGACCGACGCAACCGGCAATTAGATCGTAATCCTGATTATCCGGCTCAGGCCGGCCCGTTCAGCCCTTTCATAGAGAGTTCAAGATGAACGCAGTTACCCAGGCCTCCAACGCTCATGCTTCGACCGTCAAGCTGTTGATCGACGGCGAGTTCGTCGAATCGAAAACCACCGAATGGCGCGACATCGTCAATCCCGCCACCCAGGAAGTGCTGGCGCGCGTGCCGTTCGCGACCGTCGAGGAAGTCGATCGGGCGGTCAAGAGCGCGCATGCCGCGTTCGCGACGTGGAAGAACACGCCGATCGGTACGCGCGTGCGCATCATGCTCAAGCTCCAGGCGCTGATTCGCGAGAACATGTCGCGCATTGCTCAGACGCTCACGGCCGAGCAGGGCAAGACGCTGCCCGATGCGGAAGGCGACATCTTCCGCGGCCTCGAAGTGGTCGAGCACGCGTGCTCGATCGGCACGCTGCAACAGGGCCTGTTCGCGGAGAACGTGGCCGGCGGCGTGGACACCTATACGCTGCAGCAGCCGCTCGGCGTATGCGCGGGCATCACGCCGTTCAATTTCCCCGCGATGATTCCGCTGTGGATGTTCCCGATGGCGATCGTCTGCGGCAACACCTTCGTGCTCAAGCCTTCGGAACAGGACCCGCTCTCGACGATGCAGCTCGTCGAGCTCGCCGTCCAGGCCGGCATTCCCAAAGGGGTACTAAACGTCGTGCACGGCGGCAAGGAAGTCGTCGATGCCATCTGCTCGCATCCGCTCATCAAGGCCATTTCGTTCGTGGGCTCGACGGCCGTGGGCACGCATGTCTATCGCCTCGGCAGCGAGCATGGCAAGCGCGTGCAGTCGATGATGGGCGCGAAGAATCACGCGGTCGTGCTGCCCGACGCCAATCGCGAGCAGGCGCTCAACGCGCTCGCGGGCGCGGCGTTCGGCGCGGCGGGCCAGCGCTGCATGGCCACCTCGGTCGTCGTGCTCGTGGGCGAGGCCCAGCAGTGGATAGCCGAGCTCGTCGAGAAAGCGAAGACGCTGAAAGTCAATGCGGGCCATGAGCCGAAAACCGACGTTGGCCCGGTCGTCTCGCGCGCCGCGAAAGCGCGCATCCTGAGCCTGATCGAGTCGGGCGTGAAGCAGGGCGCCACGCTCGCGCTCGATGGCCGCGACGTGAAGGTGCCAGGCTACGAAAACGGCAACTTCGTCGGCCCGACGGTGTTCACGAACGTGAAAACCGATATGGACATCTACACGAACGAGATCTTCGGGCCGGTGCTCGTGGTGCTGACCGCGAATACGCTCGACGAGGCCATCGCCATCGTCAACGCGAATCCATTCGGCAACGGCGTGGGCCTCTTCACGCAAAGCGGCGCGGCGGCGCGCAAGTTCCAGAGCGAAATCGACATCGGCCAGGTGGGCATCAACATTCCGATTCCGGTGCCGGTGCCGTATTTCAGCTTCACGGGCTCGCGCGGCTCGAAGCTTGGCGATCTGGGTCCGTACGGCAAGCAGGTCGTGCAGTTCTATACGCAGACCAAGACCGTGACGGCGCGCTGGTTTGACGACGCCACCCTTAACACCGGCGTGAACACGACGATCAACCTGCACTGAAGCACGGGCTCGCCTCGCTAATTTAAAGGGAGAATCGCTCATGAAAATCGGTTTCATCGGGCTGGGCCACATGGGCGCGCCGATGGCGCTCAATCTGATCAAGGCGGGGCATGCGCTCACCGTGTTCGATCTGAGCGCCGAGGCGTTGCAGACCCTGATCGATGCGGGCGCAACCAAAGCCGCTTCGCCCAAGGCCGCAGCCACGGGCGCCGAATGGGTTATCACGATGCTGCCCGCAGCGGCGCACGTGCGCACCGTGCTCACCGCCGAGGACGGCGTGCTGGCGGGCATCGGGAAGGGCGTGACGATCATCGATTCGAGCACGATCGATCCGGCGAGCGCGAAGGCATTCGGCGTGCTCGCCGCGGCGCACGGCAATGCTTTCGTGGATGCGCCGGTGTCGGGCGGCACGGGCGGCGCGGTGGCGGGCACGCTCACGTTCATGGTGGGCGGCAGTGCCGCGCTCTATGAAAGCGTGAAGCCGGTGCTCTCGGGGATGGGCAAGAACATCGTCCATTGCGGCGAGACGGGTACGGGGCAGGTCGCGAAGATCTGCAACAACCTCGTGCTCGGCGTCACCATGGCGGGCGTGGCCGAGGCGATGGCGCTGGGCGAGGCGCTCGGCATCGACTCGAAGGTGCTGGGCGGCATCATGAATACGTCGACGGGCCGCTGCTGGAGCTCGGACACGTATAACCCGTTCCCGGGCGTGATCGAGACGGCGCCTTCGTCGCGCGGCTATACGGGCGGCTTCGGCACGGACCTGATGCTCAAGGACATGGGCCTCGCGACCGACGCCGCGAAGAGCGTCCATCAGCCCGCCTATATGGGCGCGCTCGCGCAGCAGCTCTATCAGGCGATGAGCAGCCACGGGGACGGCAAGCTCGACTTCTCGGCCATCATCAAGCTGTATCGCGGCGAGAAGGGCTGACGCGGGTTCGACGCGTAGTGTCCCGGTGCGTGCCCTGATCGGCACGCGCCGTTTTTTTTCAGGCGTTCGGTTATGCGTTGCCGAGGGCGGCGATGCGCGTTTCGATACGCGCGAGCAGCCGCTTGAACCACCGGTTGAGCAGCGCATTGGAAGGCGCGATCAGCGTCGAGCACGCGAGAATGCGATAGACGTCGTTGCGCGTGAGCTTGGACGGCCGAGCGGGATCGAGCCAGTCTTCGTTGTCGATCAGCAGCTCCAGCGTTTCGAGGCCGATCAGGATCGGCCACAGGCAGGCGAGCCGCAAACGCACGGAGAGGCGCGGCAGCGCGAACGTGTAGTCGATGGCCGCGCGGAAGTGATCGAGCGCGATGCGCACGAGCCCGAACATCAGCGGCCGCGCGCGTGCGGACGTACCGGGCTGGAGCAGGTCCTCGGGCGTGAGGCCGGCCTGCGCGAGCATGGTCGCGGGCAGGTAGCAGCGGCCGATGCGCAGGTCCTTGCCGCAATCGCGCAGCACGTTCACCATCTGCAGCGCCTTGCCGAAGCGCACGCCGCGCTGGTACATGGTCTCGCGCAGCGCGGGGGCGAGCGTGCCGGGCAGATGCATGTAGGTCATCCTGGTCCAGAACTCGCCCACGCAGCCCGCCACGAGGTAGGTGTAGCGGTCGAGCGCGTCCCAGGTGCCGAGCGCGGCTACCTTGCCCGAGCGCTCGTCGGGGAAGGTGTTCAGATCGAATTCCATGCCTTGCGTGAGCGTCGTGACGATCTCGCGCACGGCGCCGCGGTCGGTTTCGTCGAGTTGCGCGAGCACGTCGAGCGCGCCGCCCAGCGATTCGAGCAGCAGCTTCTCGTCCGATTGCGTCTGCTGGCCCGCGACCTCGCTCGCGATGCGCTGCAAGGTGTCGTCGTGGGCGCTGACCGGCGCCGTGCCATTGACGCGCTCGCGCAGCGCGAGCAGCAGCGCGAGGCGCTGGGGCGGCGGGATCAGCGAGGTGTCGGCGATAGTGTCGGCGGCGCGCGCGAGCAGGTACGCCTCCCCCACGGGGTCGCGCATCCCGGCGGGCAGCACGCGCATGGTGAGGTAGAACGAGCGGGAAACGCCTTTGAGCAACGGACCGAGCAGGAAAGCCCGATTAGAGTTCTGCATGTCGATGGGGGCAGTGGAACGGCAGCCGCATTGTAGCGTGCGAGCGATCCACAAGAAGCTTTCGGGTCGACATGGCCCCCTGGGCGGATATTCATCCGCCTGTCTGCCTGCTGTCAGGCGCGGTAATCGCTTCGGTTACCGGGTGTTTCACGCGCCGCGTTGCGAGCGAGCCGAAGCGGGAAACTGAAAGGCGGGCAGCGGGCTCGACGCAGGCCGCTCCGGACGCTTCGGCCGCGCGCGCGTCGAAGCGCATGGCATGCGCGGCAATATTGATGAAAGTAATTCACGTAACACGCGGGTAATTGGGCGCATAGCCACGCCGACTAGACTCCGCCGATGCTTTTCGTCACGGAGCGCCATCCATGTCCACGTCTACGTCACTTGCCATCGATTCGCTGCGCGGCTTCGAGTTGAGCGCGGACGGCCAGTATCTGATGGTCAACGGCAATCAGCCCGATAGCGTCTCCCTGCACTGTTCGGTCATGCACGAGTTGCTGGCCGCGCTCTCCAACGCGATCGGCCGCTCCGAGCGCATCCGCCACAAGGCCGCGAGCGTGAAGTTCGCCATGCCCTGCGAGGCCTGGGAAGTCGGACGGGAGTCGGGCACCGTGCAGCATCTGGTGATGAGCTTTCGCTTGCCCGGCGGCGCGGAGCTCTCGTTTCGCCTGCATCCGGCGCAGGCGGCGCACATGACCGAAGTGCTGACGCTGGCCACCGGGCTTGCCGCGCCGCGGCGGCCGGGCGGGGCGCGCATGCAATAGCGCAGTCCGGGCGCAGCTTTGCGCGCTGTCTTTCAATCAAGAGTGCGAACGCTTTCGCCGCGATCGCTTGTCGCGTCGCGCACGGCTGCGCGGCGTTTTCCGTTGGCCTTTTTCCCGACCTCCCGCATGACGGTTTCATCCCCTACGCGCTACGCTCGCGCGCTGACCCTCGCCGGCTTCGGCCTCGGCATGACCGCCACCGCGCATGCCACCGAGCCCTTCGTGGTCCAGGACATCCGTATCGACGGGCTGGCGCGCATCGAGCCCGGCACCGTGTTCGCCTATCTGCCGATCAAGCAGGGCGACACCTTCACCGACGACAAGGCCTCCAATGCCATTCGCGCGCTCTACGCCACGGGCTTTTTCAGCGACGTGCGCATTGCCACCGAAGGCAGCACGGTCGTCGTGCAGGTGCAGGAGCGGCCCGCCATCGGCACCATCGACTTCGCGGGCATCCACGAGTTCGACAAGGACAACCTCACCAAGGCGCTCAAATCGGTCGGACTTTCGCCGGGGCTCGCCTACGACAAGGCGCTTGTCGACAAGGCCGAGCAGGAGCTCAAGCGCCAGTACCTCACGCGCGGCTACTATGCCGCCGAAGTCACCACCACGGTCACGCCGATCGACCGCAATCGCGTGGGCCTGCTGTTCTCGGTGATCGAAGGCCCGAGCGCGAAGATTCGCCAGATCAACTTCATCGGCAACAACACGTTCAGCGAGGGCACGCTGCTTGACGAGATGCAGCTCTCCACGCCGAACTGGTTCTCGTGGTACACGAAGAATGATCTGTACTCCAAAGATAAGCTCACGGGCGATCTGGAGAACGTACGGAACTACTATCTCGACCGTGGCTACCTGGAGTTCAACATTGACTCCACGCAAGTTTCGCTCTCGCCCGACAAGAAGGACATGTATCTGACCGTGTCGATACACGAGGGCGAGCCCTATACGATTTCGGGCGTGGGCCTCGCGGGCAATCTGCTCGACCGGGAAGCCGTGCTCAGGAAGCTCATTACGGTGAAGGCGGGGCAGCGCTTTTCGGCGCAGAAGCTCAAGGACACGACCAAGGCGCTCGTCGACAAGCTCGGCGAGTATGGCTATGCGTTCGCGACCGTCAACGCCGAGCCGCAGATCGATCAGGTGCACCATACGGTGAACCTGACCTTGCAGGTCGATCCGGGGCGCCGGGTGTACGTGCGTCACGTGAATATCACGGGTAACACGCGCACGCGCGACGAGGTGATCCGCCGCGAGATGCGCCAGCTCGAAAGCTCGTGGTTCGATTCGAGCCGCCTCGCGCTCTCGAAGGACCGCATCAACCGGCTCGGCTATTTCACCGACGTCGAAGTCACGACGGTGCCGGTGGAAGGCACGCAGGACGAAGTCGATGTGGACGTGGCCGTGACCGAGAAGCCCACGGGCACGATCTCGCTGGGCGTGGGCTATGGCTCGGGCGAGGGGCCCATCATCTCGGCGGGCGTTTCGCAGGACAACGTGTTCGGCTCCGGCACCAGCCTGTCGCTGAACGTGAATACGGCCACGACCTATCGCACGCTTTCGGTCACGCAGATCGATCCGTATTTCACGATCGACGGCATCAAGCGCATCACCGACGTCTACTATCGCACCACCGAGCCTCTCTATTATTCGAGCACCAACGACACGAGCTTTCGCATCATTTCGTACGGCGCGGACACGAAGTTCGGCATTCCGTTCTCCGAGACCGACATGGTGTATTTTGGTCTGGGCATCGAGCAGGATCGTCTCGACATCGATGCGACCACGCCGCAGACGTACAAGGACTATGTGGACGACTTCGGGCGCGTCTCGAACACGGTGCCGCTCACGGTGGGCTGGTCGCGCGACAACCGTGACAGCGCGCTCGTGCCGAGCCGCGGCTACTATGCGCAGGCCAACGCCGAATATGGCACGCCCATCGGCACCGAATACTACAAGGCCGATGCGCAAATGCAGTACTACTACTCATTTGCGCGTGGCTTCGTGCTGGGGCTGAACTTTCAGGGCGGCTATGGCAACGGGCTCGGCGGTAAGCCCTATCCGATCTTCAAGAATTACTACGCGGGCGGTATTGGCTCGGTGCGGGGCTACGAGTCGGGCTCGCTCGGTCCGCGCGACGCGACCACGGGCGACCCGATCGGCGGCTCGAAAATGCTCGTCGGCAATATCGAGCTGACCTTCCCGCTGCCGGGCACGGGCTACGACCGCACACTGCGCGTGTTCACCTTCGTCGACGGCGGCAACGTCTGGGGCACCGAAGGCAACAGCACCGGCGCGAACGGGCTGCGCTACAGCTATGGCGCGGGCCTCGAATGGATCTCGCCGATCGGCCCGCTCAAGCTCGACCTGGGCTTCCCGATCGTCAAGCATGCGGGCGATCAGTATCAGAAGTTCCAGTTCCAGATCGGCACGTCGTTCTAGTTCTGGACGGCGACGCAGCCCGCCTGCGCCCCTCAGATCAGCAGTTCGAGCGAGTGATAGAGCCGGCGCCGCTCGGGGTCCTGGGAAGCCTCGCCCGCGCGGATCGCCTCCTTGAGGCAGGCGAGAAAGCATTCGGCGGCGGCGGAAAGCGGCACGCCGCGTCGTGCCACCACGCTCACCACGGTGCGGTCCACTTCCTCCTGTAGCGCGAGCGCGCACAGGTTATCGCGCGCGAAGCGCGTCTCCACGAGCGGCCAGGGAAAGATGCTCGCCATGTCGGTGTTCATGATGAGCCCCATGGCCACCACGAACGAATGCGCGAGATGCACCGTGCGCGGCAGCGGCAGGCCGTGACGGCGGAAGATGTCGTCGGTGACCATCTCCTTGCTCGCCGGGTCCCAGTTGAGCAGCCATTCGCAGTCCTGCAGTTCCACGAGCGTCTGGGCATGTTCGAGCGGATGGCCACGGCGCACGACCACGGCGGATTCGGTGGCGAAGATGGGCGTCTGCATGAATTCGGCGTGCAGCGAGGCGAGGCCGGGCTTGCCGAGCGAGAAGTCGAGCGTGCCGTCGCGCAGGCGCGGCATCACGATATTGAGTAGTCCCTCATAAAACTCCAGCTGCATGCCGGGCATGCGCTCGCGAAAGCGCGTCACCGCGTCGGGCAGGAACGAGAGCGCGAGCCAGGGCGTCACGCCGATCGAGAGCTTGCCGCCGCCGTGGCCGCGCCGCGCATCGAGCTCGTCCTGGGCGCGCGACATCTGGTGCACGATGGCCCGCGCGTGCACGAGCAGCGCCTGGCCGGCGTCCGTGAACGCGATGCCGTTCGCGTTGCGCGTCACGAGCGCGATCTGCTGCTCCGCCTCGAGCTCGCGCACGGCCTTGGTCGCGGCGGCCGGCGAAATGCCCAGCGCGCGCGCCGCCGCGCGGATGCTGCCGGTATCGGCCATGGCGACGAGCGCCCTGAACTGGTGGAACTTCATAAGGGGAAACCCGAGTGAAAACCTGCGGTTGGCGGGCTAACCATTTTAGGGCTGTCGGCGACCAGGCGACGTCATTATCCTGAACCGTCACGCAATGGATGGCTTGAACGCAGGAGACGACGAATGAACACGATGGCGATTCCCGCTGCAATCGCGGATATCGAAGAGGAAATGATCGCGCTGCGCCACGCGATCCACGCGCACCCGGAGCTGGGTTTCGAGGAGTTCGTGACGAGCGATCTCGTCGCGGAGCGGCTCGCCCAATGGGGCTACGAGGTGCATCGCGGGCTGGGCGGCACGGGCGTCGTGGGCACGCTCAAGGTGGGCACGGGCAAGCAGCGCCTCGGCCTGCGCGCCGACATGGACGCGCTGCCCATCCAGGAGGACACGGGGCTCGATTATGCGAGCCGCGTACCCGGCAAGATGCACGCGTGCGGCCATGACGGCCACACGGCCATGCTGCTCGCGGCGGCCAGGCACCTCGCGCAGTCGCGTTCGTTCGACGGCACGCTGCACCTCATTTTCCAGCCCGCCGAAGAAGGGCTCGGCGGCGCCAAGCGCATGCTCGACGAAGGGCTTTTCGAGCGCTTCCCCTGCGATGCGGTCTTCGCCATGCACAACATGCCGGGCTTTCCCACCGGCAAGCTCGGCTTCCGCCCGGGGCCGTTCATGGCGTCGTCGGACACGGTGATCATCGACATCGACGGCCGCGGCGGTCATGGTGCGGTGCCGCACAAGGCCATCGATCCCGTGGTGGTGTGCGCGAACGTGGTGCTCGCGCTGCAGACCATCGTGTCGCGCAACGTGCCGCCGCTCGACATGGCGATCGTCACGGTGGGCGCGATCCACGCGGGCGAGGCGCCCAACGTGATTCCGCAGACCGCGCAGATGCGCCTTTCTGTGCGTGCGCTGCGTCCCGAGGTGCGCGACCTGCTCGAAGAGCGCATCACGACGCTCGTGCACGCGCAGGCGAGCGCCTACGGCGCGACGGCGCGCATCGATTACCAGCGCCGCTATCCGGTGCTCGTGAACGACGCGGAAATGACGGCGTTCGCGCAAGACGTGGCGCGCGAGTGGCTCGGAGAGGACGGTCTCATCGACGATCTCGCTCCGCTTACCGGCAGCGAGGACTTCTCGTTCCTGCTCGAGCAGTGCGCGGGCAGCTATCTGATCATCGGCAATGGCGATGGCGAAGGCGGCTGCATGGTCCACAACCCCGGCTACGATTTCAACGACGACTGTCTCGCGACGGGCGCCTCATACTGGGTGAAGCTGGCCGAACGCTTCTTGCGCGCCTGAGCTGGGCCATCGCCCCGGGCGTATTCGATCAAGAGATGAGCTTTGCATGGGATCGGAACAAGGCGTTAAAGCGCCAACTCTGATCGACAGGAGACCCACAATGAACGCCACTTCGCTGCAGCCCCAGGCGGGCGCGCCCGCGCAAGGCCACACACGCGCGTCGCGCGCGAAGGCCATCGCCGCGATCACGCTCGGCAACGGCCTCGAATTTTTCGACTTCACGGTCTACAGCTTCTTTGCGACCACCATCGGCACGCTGTTCTTTCCGGTGCACGGCGCGCTGAATCAATTGCTGCTGGCCGTGGGCAGCTTCGGCGTGGGATTCATCGTGCGGCCGCTCGGCGGCGTGATGATCGGCGCGTTCGCCGACCGCGCGGGCCGCAAGGCGGCCATGACGCTCACGCTCTGGCTCATGGCGCTCGGCTCGGCGATGATCGCGTTCGCGCCCACCTATGCGCAGATCGGCCTCGCGGCGCCCGCGCTCATCGTGCTCGCGCGGCTCGTGCAGGGCTTCGCGGTAGGCGGCGAAGTGGGCGCCTCGACGACGATGCTGCTCGAATACGCGAACGACCGCACGCGCGGCTTCTACGGCAGCTGGCAGTTCGTGAGCCAGGGGCTCAACGCGGTCTGCGGCGCGCTGCTCGGCGTGGCGCTTTCGGCGGCGCTCACGCCCGCGGCGCTCCAGAGTTGGGGCTGGCGCGTGCCGTTCGTGATCGGCATGCTGGTCGTGCCGGTGGGCGTCTACATCCGCCGCCATCTCGACGAAACGCTCGAGCACACCGAGCCCGTCGACATGGCCGCCCCCGTGACCGAGGCCGTGCGTCCGCTGCGCGAAATCTTCTCGCGCCATCGCGCGGCGCTCGTCGCGGGCGTCGTCACGACCATCGGCGGCACGGCGGCGAACTACATCGTGCTGTTCTATATGTCCACCTACGCGATCAAGATCCTCGGCCTGCCGATGTCGGTGGGCATGAGCGCCGCGCTCGTGGCCGCGCTCGTCACGGCCGCGTGCTCGCCGTTCGCCGGCATCCTGTCCGACCGCGTGGGCCGCAAGCGGGTGCTCGGCTACTCGCGCGTGCTGCTGATTGCGGTGATCTATCCGGCATTCATGCTGATCCACGCCGTGCCCACGGTGCCGACCGTGCTGGCCGTCGTGGCCGTGCTGGGCGCCATCGTCGCGTTCACGGCGGTGCCCAACATCGTCATGCTGCCCGAGCTGTTTCCGCAGGCGATCCGCGTGACGGGCATGTCCATCGTCTATTGCGTGGGCGTCTCGATCTTCGGCGGCTTCGCCCAGTTCTTCGCGACCTGGCTCATTCAATTGCTCGGCGACCCGCTGGCGCCGGCGTGGTATCTGATCGGCTGCGGCGCGGTCTCGCTGCTGGCGTTGCCGCTGATCCGCGAACCGGCAGGCCGGCCGCTCGACTGAAGCGGGCTTGACCGGCCAATGCTGCTGACTCGATAAAAGCAGGCCAACCGCAGACCAGCGGCAGACCGGCCGGCAGGCCGGCACCGCGTAACAGACTTCCGCCCTCATGCGCCGCGCAATTCTTGCGCGGCGTTTGCATTTCCGTCCTTGAGCGGTCTGTCTTTTGAGCTCGAACGCTCATCCAATCGCTTCGAATGTTTGCAATCCGATTTATTCGATTCGTTGCTTTAAATGCAACTTTTCGCGTGATTATTTCGCAATGCATAGCGAATATTGATTGCCGGCAAAAACGTGCTGACTGGCGGCAAACTTGATCGTGTGCTTAAGGGAATCGCTGTAAGATTTTGCACCGAGCTTCAAGGCGACGCAGCCCATCCGGCATGACCGGATTCGCCTCGAGTTCGTCGGTCCAGCGCAGATCGTCGACAACGGAGAAACAGTATGGCAAGCGGAAATTGGGTGGCACGGCTGTGCCTGTCCCTGGGTATGGCGTTCGGGGTTGCTGCGTGTCACGACAAGACGCCTGTTGCGTCGGCACGACCACCCGTGAATGTGGACGTCATCAACGTCGCGCTGCGCGACGTGCCCGTGATGTTCGACTATGTAGGGCAAACCGAAAGCTCGCAGCAAGTCGAGATTCGCGCCCGCGTAAACGGCTTCCTCGAAAAGCGCGTTTATGAAGAAGGCTCGATGGTTCATCAAGGCGACGTCATGTTCCAGATGGACCGCAAGCCGTTCCAGGCTTCGCTCGATGCCGCGCAAGCCGAGTATGCGCAGCAGAAGGCGCGGCTCGACACGGCGCAGGCCAACCTCAATCGCGTGCGTCCGCTCGCGGCCAAGAACGCACTGAGCCAGAAAGACCTCGACGACTCCGTGGGCCAGGAACAGGCCGCCGCCGCCGCGCTCGAACAGGCGCGCGCCAATGTCACGAGCGCGAAACTGAATCTCGGCTATACCACGATCACGGCGCCCGTCACGGGCCTCTCGAGCTTCGCGAAGAAGCAGGACGGCTCCTATATCGACGCGAGCAACAGCCTGCTCACCTACGTGGCGAAACTCGATCCCATGTGGATCAACTTCTCGCTCTCAGAAAACGAGATGTTGAACCTGCGTTCGCAGACCAAGAGCGGCGCGCTCAAGCTGCCGCAGATTGGCGAGCTCGAAGCGGTGATCGTGCTGGCCGACGGCAGCATCTACCCGCAGCGCGGCCATATCAAGTTCGCCGATGCTTCGCTAAGCGAAGAGACGGGTACCTATCTGATTCGCGCCGAGGTGCCGAACCCGAACGGCACTTTGCGGCCGGGCCAGTTCGTGCGCATCAAGCTGCTGGGCGCCCAGCGCGCGAGCGCGGTGGCGGTGCCGCAGGTCGCCGTGCAGCAAGGGCCGCGAGGCGCGTTCGTCTGGACCGTGGACAAGGATGGCAAGGCGCAGCAGCGCGCAGTCGAGACCGGCGAGTGGAACGGTAACGACTGGGTCATCAGCTCGGGATTGCACGCGGGCGACCACGTCGTCATCGACAACACGCTCAAGCTGATGCCGGACGCGCCCGTGAAGGCGACGCTGGTGCCCACGCCCGCGGCCAGCGTGAATATCGGCGGGCAGGGCGGCGCGGCCGGGGCCAATGGTGCTAATGGCGCCAACGGTGGGAATGGTGCGAACGCGGCTAACACCGCCGGCAACGCCACGAACGCAAACGCCGCGAACGCGAAAGCCGGCACAGGCGCGACGAGCGCGGCTCCGGCAACCACGGCCGAGGCAGGCGCATCGGGGCAGACGCAACTGTACTTCGCGCCGGGCAGCGCGAGCCTCGACGCGCAATCGGCCACGGCGCTCGCCACGGTCGCGCAGCATCTGGCCGCGTCGCCCGATACGCGCGTCGTGATCTCCGGCTATACCGATGCAAGCGGCTCCTACGCGCAGAACGAGCGCCTCGCCAAGTCGCGCGCCGGCACCGTGCGCGCGGCGCTGATCGTCGCGGGCGTGCAGGATGCGCGCATCGAGATGCGCAAGCCCGCGAAGATCGTTGCCACCGACCCGCCCGACCAGTCCCGCCGCGTGGACGTGACGCTCTCTCCCGCAGCGGGAGGCTGAGCGATGAAGTTCTCCCACTTCTTTATCGACCGGCCGATCTTTGCATCGGTCCTGTCGATCATCATCGTCGTGGCCGGTATGGTGGCCATGTTCAACCTGCCGATCGCGCAGTTTCCCGACATCGCGCCGCCGCAGATCACGGTCACGGCGAGCTATCCCGGTGCGAGCGCCGACATCATCGCGCAGAACGTTGCCGCGCCGATCGAGGAGCAGGTGAACGGTGCGGACAACATGATGTACATGAGCTCGTCGAGTTCCTCGACGGGCAACATGACGCTTACCGCGTACTTCAATATCGGCACCGATCCCGCGCTCGCCCAGGTGGACGTGCAGAACCGCGTGAACCTTGCGCTGCCCACGCTGCCCGATGCGGTCACGCAGCAGGGCGTCTCGGTGCAGAAGCGCTCGTCGGCGTTCATGATGGTGATCGCCGTCTATTCGCCGGACAACACCTTCGATCAGCAGTACGTGGCGAACTACGCGAACGTCTACGTGCTCGATGCGATCAAGCGCCTGCCCGGTGCGAACCAGTCGGCGATCATGGGTTCCGCCGACTATGCGATGCGCGTCTGGGTCAAGCCGGACCGCATGGCCAAGCTCGGCATCACCGTGGACGACGTGAAGAACGCGATCAGCGCGCAGAACCAGCAATTCTCGGCCGGCCGCCTCGGCCAGTCGCCGACCAACGGGCCGGTGCTGCAGACTTTCCCGGTGGCGACCGCGGGGCGTCTCACCGAGCCGGACCAGTTCGACAACATCATCCTGCGCGCCAAGTCGGGCGACGCGGCGATCGTGCGCATCAAGGACATCGGCCATACGGAGCTCGGCGCGAAGGACTACTCGATGCGCGGCCGCTACAACGGCAAGACCGCCACGCTGCTCGCGGTCTACCAGCAGCCCGGGGCCAACGCGCTGCAGGTGTCCAAACAGGTGCGCGCGACGCTCGAGCAGTTGAGCAAGAGCTTCCCGCCCGGCCTCAAGTATGAAATCGCGCTCGACACGACCGAGTTCGTGCACGAGTCGATCGACGAGGTGGTGAAGACGCTGCGCGACGCGGTGATACTCGTGATTCTGGTGGTGTTCATCTTCCTCCAGAGCTTCCGCGCCACGCTCGTGCCGATTCTCGCGGTGCCGGTGTCGATCATCGGCGCATTCATCGGCATGCTCGCGTTCGGCTTCTCGGTGAACATGCTCACGCTGTTCGGCATGGTGCTCGCGATCGGTATCGTGGTGGACGACGCCATCGTCGTGATCGAGAACGTCGAGCGCAACATGACCGAGTTCAAGCTGCCGCCGAGGGAGGCGGCCAAGCGCGCCATGGACGAGGTGAGCGGCCCCGTGGTGGCCATCGTGCTCGTGCTGCTCGCCGTGTTCATCCCGGTGGCGTTCCTCTCGGGCATCACGGGCCAGCTCTACAAGCAGTTCGCCGTGACCATCGCGGTCTCGGTGGTGCTCTCGGGTATCGTCGCGCTCACGCTCTCGCCGGCGCTGGCCGCCATCCTGCTCAAGCCGGGCGAGAAGAAAAAGAACCGTTTCTTCGTCTGGTTCAACGAGCGTTTCGAGCAGGTGACCGCGGGCTACGGCAGGACCGTGCAGTCGGCGATCCGCCGCGTCATGCTCTCGATCATGCTGATCGCCGTGATGTGTCTGGCCACCGGTGTGCTCTTCAAGAAAATTCCCACGTCGTTCGTGCCGGTCGAGGACCAGGGCTATCTGCTCGGCGCGGTCATCACGCCCGACGCCGCGAGTCTCGACCGCACCGGAGACGTTTCGAAGCGCGCCGAAGACTGGTTCATGAAGCAGCCGGCCGTCAAGGCCGTGGCCGCGCCGGTCGGCTACAGCCTGATCGACTCGCAGTACAAGGCCAACGCCGGCACGCTGTTCGTCACGCTCAAGGACTTCAGCGAGCGTGGCAAGAACGGCACGGCCGCCGACCTCATCACGGCCGCGAACCGCGCGTTCGCGGGCTTCAAGGACGGCGTGGTGATACCGGTCAATCCGCCGTCGATTCCGGGCCTCGGCACGACGGGCGGCTTCGAGTTCTGGGTGCAGAGCACCGGCGATGGCACGTACCAGCAGCTCGAAGAGAAGGTCCGCGCGGTGATCGCGAAGGCGCGCCAGAACCCGGCGCTGCGCGGCGTCAATTCGACCATCGACACGAACTCGCGGCAACTGCTCGTGGAAGTGGACCGCGAGCGCGCTGAATCGCAGGGCGTCGCGGTGCAGGACGTCTACTCAGCACTGCAGACGATGTTCGGTTCCTCGTACG
The DNA here is from genome assembly GCF_905220245.1 of Paraburkholderia sp. J63. NCBI lineage: Bacteria > Pseudomonadati > Pseudomonadota > Betaproteobacteria > Burkholderiales > Burkholderiaceae > Paraburkholderia > Paraburkholderia sp. J63. Next base: position 147,975 of record NZ_CAJMZF010000006.1, read on the forward strand.
TGAGCCAGTTCCCGAAGGGCAGCCGCCTGTTCCAGGTGATCGTGCAGGCCGAGCCGCAGTACCGCACGCGTCCGGACGACATCCAGCAGCTCTACGTGCGTAACCGCTCCGGCGACATGGTGCCCATCAAGGCCGTCACTACCTACAAGTTCGTGAACGGCGCGGACATCGTCAACCGCTTCAACAACTTTCCCGCCGCCAAGATCACCGGCGACGCCGCGCCCGGCCACAGCTCGGGTGAAGCGATCGCGGCGATGGAGGCGATCGCGAACGAGGTGCTGGGCGATGGCTACAGCTACTCGTGGAGCGGCCAGGCGTATGAGGAAAAGACGGCCGGCTCGACGGCGGGGCTCGTGTTCGGCTTCGCGCTGCTGATGGTGTTCCTGATCCTCGCGGCCCAGTACGAGAAGTGGTCGCTGCCGATCGGCGTGCTGCTGGCGGTGCCGTTCGCGGTGTTCGGCGCGCTCGTGGGCATTCTGATCCGCGGCATGGAAGACGATGTGTACTTCCAGATCGGCCTCACGGTGCTGATCGCGCTCGCGGCGAAGAACGCCATCCTGATCTTCGAGTTCGCCGTGGAAATGCGCGAGAAGGAGGGCATGTCGCCCTACGAGGCCGCCCTGCACGCCGCGAAGCTGCGTCTGCGGCCGATCATCATGACGTCGCTGGCGTTCATTCTCGGCTGCGTGCCGCTCGCCATCGCGAGCGGGGCGTCGGCGGCCAGCCGCCGCTCGCTCGGCACGGGCGTGGTGTTCGGCATGCTCGGCGCCACGCTCATCGCGCTCTTCTTCATTCCGATGTTCTTCTGGGGTCTCGAAACGCTCTCGTCGCGCAAGAAGCCCAAGTCCGAACCGGAATTGCCGCCGCCGGCGGTGCCTCCCGCACAGGAGGGCTGAAGCCATGAGCCCGAAATTGAAGCAGGCATTGAAGCCCCTCGTTGTTGCTGCGAGCACGCTCTGGCTCGCGGCCTGCGCGGTCGGCCCCGACTATCACCGGCCCACGGTGGACACGCCGGCCACCTATCGCTTCGCGGCGCCCGACGCGGAAGTGGTCGATACGTCGCTTGACTGGTGGAAGCAGTTCGACGACCCCGTCCTCGACGACCTCGTGGTGAAGGCGCTCGCGCAGAACAAGGATCTCGGCATCGCGGCGGCGCGTGTCGAGCAGTACTACGGCCAATACGTGGTGGCGCGCGCGGGTCTGTTCCCGCAAGTGGGCGCGAATTTCGGTGGCTCGCGCAGCCGCGGCGTGCCCGCGCCGGGCTATCCGCCGCTGGTCGGCAATCAGGTGCAGCTCCAGGGCACGGTGTCCTGGGAGCTCGATCTGTTCGGACGCCTGCGCCGCCTGACCGAAGCTGCGCGCGCCGAATATCTCGGTACACAGTCGGCGCAGCAGGCCACCCGTATCGCGCTGATCGCCAATGTGGCGACGAGCTATCTGCAACTGCGCGACCTCGACAATCAACTGACGATTGCCGAGGAGACGCTCAAGAGCCGCGACGACTCCGTCAAGCTGTTCGAGGAGCGCTTTGCGGGCGGGGTGGTGTCGCAACTGCAACTGAGCCAGGCGCGTTCCGAATACGAGTCCGCGCAGGCGTCGGTCTACTCGATCGAGAACCAGATCGGGCAGCAGGAGGACGCGATTTCCTTGCTGCTCGGCCAGAATCCGGGGCCGATTCCGCGCGGCAAGTCGATCTCGCAGCTCTCCGTGCCGGCGATCCCGGCGGGCCTGCCGTCGTCGCTGCTCGAGCGGCGGCCCGACATTCAGCAGGCGGAGCAGGCGCTCATTGCGGCGAATGCCCAGATCGGCGCGGCCCGCGCGCAGTATTTCCCGGAGATCTCGCTGACCGGCATGTTCGGCGCGGCCAGCACGGCGCTTTCGGGGCTCTGGACCGGGCCGGCGCGCGTCTGGTCGTTTGCGGGCATGATCACGCAGCCGATCTTCGAAGGCGGCGCCATCGCGGGCTCCGTGCATTCGGCGGAGGCGGTGCACCAGGAGGCGCTCCTGAGCTACGAGCAGACAATCCAGCAGGCCTTCGCCGATGTGGAGAATGCGCTCGTGGGCGCCGCGCGCACCAACGATCAGCTCGAGGCGACCTCGCGCCAGGTGGTCGCGCTCACGCAGTACACGTCGCTCTCGAACGATCTCTATGAGGGCGGCTACACGAGCTATCTGGAAGTGCTCGACGCCGAGCGCAGCCTGTTCGCGGCGCAGATCCAGCAATCGCAACTGCAGGATCAGCGGCTTGCGGAGATCGTGAATCTCTACAAGGCGCTCGGCTATGGATGGACGCCGCCGGCGCAGGCGCGCGCGAGCGGCAGAGCGGCTGCACAGCCCGCGCCGCAGTCTTGAGGCGCGAAATCAGTCGGGGGAACTACGGTCTGCGAGCGCAAGCTCGCAGTCCTTGAGCACCTGCAGGACGAGCTTGGCCTGGTAGTTGAGGTCGTCGGTGTCGAGGATTTCTTCGACGGCGTCGCGCGCCCAGGTAGCGTCGACGAACCACGCGTGCTGCTTGGCGATTTCCTGGGCGATGGCGGTGAGCCGCGCGATGGCGAGCCAGTCGGCTTCGCGCGCGTGGCGGTCGAGCCATTTGTGCGCCGCCTGCACGTGAAACGCCGCGTTGGGCCAGGCTTCGTTGAGGTAGTACGCTCCGAGGCTCCCGCAGGTGAGCCAGCAGAGCAGTTCCACGCGGTCGCGCGGACTCAGATGGTGGCGTACATCACTCATGGCGACGCTCGCGAAGGTGACAGAGTTCGATGGACGGGCACATGCGCGCTACGACTCCGGTATCCAGACAATATCATGGGCTGCTCAAACTCGCCGGAGCAATCCACGTGCCGCGTACGCGGACTACGGGAATAGCGTCGCCTGGCAGCGGGTGGTATGCAAACCAGGGCTGACACCAGGGCGCAGCGGGCCAGAGTGGCCGAGGGTGGCGGGAGTCCCAGGGAGAGCGAATCAAGCGTGCCGGCAGCGCCATGCACGGTGCATGCGTGCACTGTGCGTGCGGGAACCCTGCGCGAAGCCCGGCAATTGTCTGTGTACGTCCGAGCAAGATCGCGCCGCCGGGCCCGAACGCTGCGGTCAAGCCCTCTATATCGCCTTGCCGCTGGCGCCTGCGAGATACGCGGCGGCGTCGGTGGCGCCCATGCCGTTCGCGACGTCGAACGCCGTGTTGCCGGCGCTGTCCTGGGCATGCGGGCTCGCGCCGCGCGCGAGCAACTGCTCGACGATATCCACGCGGTTGAACATGGCCGCGATCATGAGCGCGGTGCGGCCGTCGGGCGACGCGCCTTCCACGTCGGCGCCGTTATCGAGCAGCGCGCCGATCACCTCGGCATAACCTTTGAACGCCGCGCCCGCGAGCGGCGTCTGGCCGTTGTCGTTGCGCAGGTCGGGGTCGGCGCCGCGCTGGATCAGTGCGCGGACCGCGTCGGCGTGGCCGTGATAGCTCGCCAGCATCACGAGGCTGTCGCCTTTCTCGTTGCGCAGATTGGGCGGCAGGCCCTGGTCGATGAGCGAGGCGAGCGTCGCGGCCTCGCCGCGGCGGGCCGTATCGAAAACCTCGCGCGCGAATTCGATCAGGCGCGGGTCGAGATCGGCGGCTGGCGGTACGTTGGCGGTCACGGCAGACTCCTTCGGCAGGGCCGGGCGATGGGTCCGGAAAGGTCGTCTGCCATTGTCGCGCGATTCACGCGGGCGATGCCCGGCGATGTCCGAGGCGGCGCGCGGAACCACGCGCCGCGCCGATTACGCCCGCTGCAATCAGGGCACGAGCCAGAGCGCGGCGGCGTAAATGACCAGCGAGACCGCGAACGTCACCGCGGTATAGCCCATCACGCGCTGGATGCGGATGCCCGCGATCGCGACGATCGGCACCGCCCAGAACGGCTGCAGCATGTTCGAGACGTTCTCCGCCATCGCGACGCCCATGGCCGTGCGCGGCACCGAGGCGTGCAGGCTCAGCGCGGCGGGCAGCACGAACGGCCCTTGCACGGCCCAGTGTCCGCCCGCGCTTGGCACCAGCAGCGTGATGATCAGCGAGCTCAGGTAGCTCCAGATCGGCAGCGAGGCCGCCGTGGCGATCGTCACGAAGGCCTTGGCGATCATCGACGCGAGGCCCGTGCCCTTCATGATGCCCATGATGCCGCCGTAGACCGGGTATTGCAGCAGCATCGAGCCCGTCTGGCGCGCGGCGCGGCGGATCGCGTTCGCATAGGCGATGGGCGTGCGCTGCAGCGCGAGCCCGATCAGCAGGAAGATCAGGATCGTCGTGTTGATGTCGAGATCGAAGCCCTTGCTGCGCCATTCCATCGCGAGATAGCCCACGCCCAGCACGATCAGCAGCAGCGTGCCCAGCATCGACTGCTCGAGGCGCGTGGCGAAGGTGGGCGTGTCGCTGCTCGCGCGCGCATGCGGATCGTCGCTTGGCTCTGAGCTCTCGTTTTCGGCTTCGCTGGCCTCGCTGAAGGCCACGACATCCTCGGCTTTCGGGTGCATGCGGATGAAGATGAACGTCATCACGACCACCACGAGCACCGTGGGAACGAACACGAACGGCGCGAACACGGTTTGCGTGAGCGGCACGACCTGGCCGGTGGCCTTTTCGACCAGATTGAGCGCGTTGCCGTGCGAAGCCTGGGAGAGCGCGATCGAGCTGGAGAGGCCGCTATTGCAGATCGACCATGCCGAGTAGCTGCCGGCCACGAGCCACGCGAAATCGACCTTCACGCGCCGCGCGATCTCGCGCGAGAGCAGCGCGCCGACGATGAGGCCGAGGCCCCAGTTCAGCCATGCCGCGACGGCCACGACCGGGAACACCAGCAGCGCGGCGCGCGCCGGTGTCTGGGCGCCGGCGGCGAGCGCGCGCAGGCCGCGCTGCACGATAGGCGCCTCGGCGATGGCGTAGCCGGTCGCGAGAATCAGGATCATCTGCAGGGCGAAGCCGAGGATGCCGAAGGTTCCCTCGTACCAGGCGCTCAGCAGCGTGGGGATATGGCCTTGCGGGGCGATCGCGAGTGCGAGCACCGCAACGAAGGCGGTGAGGCAGATCGAGAGGACGAAGGGGTCCGGCATGACCCGCTCGAAGACGTAGACGAGGGCGGCAACAATGCCGCGTCCGTTGGCGGGGCGCGCCGGTCTGCTGGGATAGTTGTCTCTTTTCATGCTGTTGTTGCTCTCGCAGCGTGTGGCTGCTGGCTGGCCAGGGCAGGCGGGATTGGCGTGCTGGTGCGGGTGGGCCCCGTTCTTGTTGTGCTTGGCTGTTGTGATCAGCCGAAGTTCGTAATACGAACACTGTTTCGTTTATCGAACCGGCCAATAGTCGCTTTATGCAGCGTGAATGTCAAGCTGCAATATCGTGCTTATGCAGTATTTTTCACATCAAATGCGCCGAGTTGAATGCAAAATGAAAGCATTCGACATGAAAAACAAATCGCAAAACCGCCCGCTGGACTTCCTAAAATGCAACAGCGTGCAGCAATACTGTGCGCCTCATACTAGGGCAGGGCTCTGCAGTGCAACCCCACATGGAGGCTCGAGATGACGATTCGTCTAGGAGAAGATGCACCCGATTTCACGGCGGAAACCACCGAAGGACCGATCCATTTCCACGAATGGATTGGCGATCATTGGGCCATTCTGTTCTCTCATCCGAAGGATTTCACGCCCGTCTGCACGACGGAGCTCGGCTACATGGCCCGGCTCAAGCCCGAGTTCGACAAGCGCAATACGCGCATCATCGGCCTGAGCGTGGATCCGGTGAGCGACCATCAGAAATGGGTCAAGGACATCGAGGAAACGCAGGGCAGCGCGGTCAACTATCCACTGATCGGCGACGCGGACCTCACCGTCGCGAAGCTCTACGACATGATTCACCCCGCGGCGAGCGGCGGCGGCCCGCGCACGGCGGTCGACAACGCCACGGTGCGCTCGGTGTTCATCATCGGGCCGGACAAGAAGGTCAAGGCCATGCTCGTCTATCCGATGAGCTCGGGCCGCAACTTCGATGAAGTTTTGCGTCTGCTCGATTCGTTGCAACTAACGGTCAAGCATGCAGTGGCCACGCCAGTGAACTGGGAGCCCGGCGACGACGTGATCATCCCCACCTCGGTATCGGACGACGCGGCCAAACAGAAGTATCCGCAGGGCTTCAAGACGCTCAAGCCATATCTGCGCACCGTCGCGCAGCCGAAGTAGCGCGGCGGGAGCCACGCGGTGCCGGCCCGCCCCGGGCCGGCGCACGGCCCAAAAAAACGCGGCGCACAGGTGTGCGCCGCGAACGACAGGCCGGAGGATATCAGCCTCTCGCGCCCGGACAGCTTTGCGGGGCACGCATGCCCGTCGACAGGGGAACCAGAGAATCAGTTGGCGGGCGTAGGACGCCACTTGAGCAGACGATGCTCGACGGCGGTGAGCAGGTAGTCGGCGATCAGCGCGACCACGGCGAGCACGATCATGGCCGCGAACACGCCGCTCGCGTTGAAGGCGCCTTGCGCCGTCGAGATCAACAGGCCGATGCCTTGCTTCGAGCCGAGGAATTCGCCCACCACGGCGCCCACCAGCGCGAAGCCGAAGCTCACGTGCAGGCTCGCGAGAATCCACGAGAGCGCCGAGGGAATCACCACCGAGGTAGTCACCTGGCGGCGCGACGCGCCGAGGATCTGCGCATTGGCGATCATGTAGCGGTCCGCTTCGCGCACGCCCTGGAACGCATTGGCGAACACCACGAAGAACACCATCACCACGGCGAGCGCGACCTTCGACGCCATGCCGAGCCCCAGCGCGATCACGAACACCGAGCCCAGCACCACGCGCGGGATCGAATTGGCGACCTTGATGTAGAGGCTGAACACGTCCGAGAGCAGCTTGTTGCGGCCCAGCACGATGCCGCAGAACACGCCGGCCACCGAGCCGATGATGAAGCCGAGCCCGGTTTCTTCGAGCGTGACCCAGACCTGCGTGAGCAGCGGCCCTTGTGAGGTGCCGTTCACGAACCAGTCGACGATCTGCTCGAAGATGGCCGAGGGCATCGAGAAGAAGAACGGGTCGATCCATTTGAGGCGCGCGGCCAGTTCCCAGCCGCCGAGCACGACGACGAGCACGAGAATGCGCAGGCCGATCACGAGCGCCTGGCGGCGCCGGATGCGCTGCTGCGCGGCGCGCTCGACCTCGTCGAGCGAAGCCGCGTCGATGCCTTGCGGCAAGGTTTGTTGCGGGGTGGACATGCGCAATCGCTCCATGTTGCTTGAGGGTTGGCCGGGTTAGCCGATCTGCACTTCTTCGCGCAGGTCGTGCCAGATTTCGCGCGACAGCTCCACGAAGTGCGGCGCATAACGGATTTCCGACGTGATGCGCGGACGCGGCAGATCGATCTCGTAGACCTTCTTGAGCGTCGCGGGCCGTGCCGTGAGCACGAACACGCGATCGGCGAGCGCGATGGCTTCTTCGAGATCGTGCGTGACGAACACCACCGACCCCGTGCCGCCCCACAGCTGCAGCAGCTCGTCCTGCATCAGCGTGCGCGTCTGCATGTCGAGCGCCGAGAAGGGCTCGTCCATCAGCAGGATTTCGGGCTTGTTGATGAAGGTCTGCGCGAGCGCGACGCGCTTGCGCATGCCGCCCGAAAGCTGATGCGGATAGTGCTTGCCGAAGTTCGCGAGGCCGACGCGGCGCAGCCACTCGTTCGCCTCGTCGTAGGCCACCGATTTCGAGCGGCCGCGAAAGAGCGGACCGGCCGCCACGTTGTCGAGCACCGAGCGCCACGGAAACACGGCATCGGCCTGGAACACGAAGCCGATGCGCGGGTCGATGCCGTCCACGGGCGTGCCCATCACGCGCACTTCGCCCGTGGTGGGCTTGAGCAGCCCCGTGATCAGGCTGAGCGTGGTGGACTTGCCGCAGCCCGTGGGCCCGACGATGGCGACGAATTCGCCGCGCGCGACCGCCATGCTGAAGTCGCGCAGCGCGAGCGTCGCCTTGCCGTCGGGAGAGATGAAGCGGCACGATACGTTGCGCAGCTCGATGGCCGGCGTGCCTTGCGAGTGGGGGGAGCTCATGCTTCTTTGCCTCGATGGTGCATGGACAGGGCTTCTACGTTGACTCGCGCGGTGGCCTTATTTCGCCGCGGCGGTAGCCGTCGTGGCGGGCAGATAATCGTTCGAGTACGTCTTCGCGAGATCGATATGCTTGCCCTTCACCGAGGGGTTGAAGGCGGAGAGCACCTTGAGCACGGTCTCGGGACCGTCGGCGGGCATGCGGCCGTCCTTCGTGAACATCGGCAGCGAAGCGCTCAGCGCCTTTACATAGAGATCCTTATTAGTCCCGTAATAGTCCTTCGGCATTTTGGCGGCGATCTCGTCGGCGTTATGCGTCGCGATGAAGTTGAGCGTGCGCGAGAAGGCGTGCGCGAGCTTCGTGGCTTCGTCCTTGTGCGATTGCGCCCAGGCGCGCTGCACGTAGAAGCTCGAAGCGGGGTAGGTGCCGCCCAGCGCGGCACGCGTGCCGTCCAGCGTGCGCATGTCCACGAGCACCTTGGCGTCGCCGGTCTGCAATAGGCGCGAGACGGTGGGCTCGGTCGTCATGCCCGCGTCGATGCGGTTCTGCTTGATCGCGGCGATGAAAGTGGCGTCGGCGCCCACGGGCAAGAGCGTGTACTGGTTCGACGGAATGCCGGCACGCTGCGCGAGATATTGCGTGAGAAAGCTCGTGGACGATCCAAGGCCCGTCACGCCGAGCGTCTTGCCCTTCACGTCGGCCATGCTCTTCACGGTGCCGGCCGCCGCATTCGAGACCATCTCGACTTCGCCTGGCACCTGGCCGAACACCACGAGCGTCTGGACTTCCTTGCCCTTGCTCTGCAGATCGATCGTGTGGTCATAGAAGCCCACGACGCCTTGCACCGCGCCCGCGAGCAACTCGTTTTCCGCATCCACGCCGGCGGGCTGCGACTGCAGCTCCACGTCGAGCCCCTCGTCCTTGAAATAGCCGAGTTGCTCGGTCAGCTTGGCGGGCAGATAGATGATCTTGGTTGCGCCGCCAACCATGATGGTGATCTTTTCCGCATGCGCGGCAGCGGAGGTGGCGGCGAGTGCGAAAGCGACGCTCGATACGGCAGCGATCTGGCGCAAGGTGGGCATCGTTGAGTCTCCTTGGGTGTGGCACACGCCTCGCGGGCAGCGCCTTTTTTTGATGGGTGCAGCCGATTATAGAAATGCCAACCCTTCTGCCAGCCTTCGGCACCCCTGCGCGAGCGTCCGTGTTAACCCGCAAGGCGGCCACGCGCCGAGGGCGGCACAATCGCGGCACCACCTGATACAAGCGGTTTTCCATTCAACGCTGCGCCCATGAAGCTGCTGCTCATCGAAGACAACTCCACGCTCGTGCACTGGCTCGTCAAGACGCTGGAGGAGCAGGGCTTTGCCTGCGATGCGGTGCAGGACGGCGATGCGGCCGACTCGCTCCTGCGCACCAACGGCTACGACGTCGTGCTGCTCGACCTCAATCTGCCGAGGCTCTCGGGCAAGAACGTATTGCGGCGGCTGCGCCAGCGCGGCGACGTCACACCGGTCCTCGTGCTTACCGCGAGTGCGTCGATCGACGAAAAGGTGGAGCTCCTCGGCAGCGGCGCCGACGACTATCTCGTCAAGCCCTTCGAAGTGCGCGAGCTCGTGGCGCGCATCAAGGTGCTGATCCGGCGGCAGACGCCGGCGCGCGCCAACGAAGTCAGTTGCGGCGACCTCGTCTTCGACATCAACACGGGGCAATTCGCGCTCGACGGCGCGCCGCTCAATGTGACGCCGCGCGAGCGCACCGTGCTCGAAGCGCTGATGCTGCGCGCGAACAAGACCGTCTCGAAGTCGGCGCTCGCCGATGCGATCTTCACGCTCGCCGACGATCCGAGCGAGGACGCCATCGAGATCTATGTCTCGCGGCTGCGCAAGAAGCTCGAGGCCAGCTCGGCCACCATCGTCACGTTGCGCGGCCTCGGCTATCTGCTGCGCAAGCGCGACGAGGCCGTCCAGTGAGGGACGTCCGCGATGACGAGTAGCCTGCGCATCCGGCTGCTGTGGTGGATGCTCGTGCCGCTCGGCCTCTATGTGATTTTCACGGCCACGTTCGAGTATCGCGCGGCGCGCCATACCGCCGATCTCGTGCAGGACGGGCGCCTGCTCTCGTCGGCGCGCATGCTCGCGGGCTCGGTGGAGTGGAGCGATGGCGCGCTGCGCGCGAACGTGCCGCCGGCGGCGCTCGAGCTCTTCGCCTCGCCGCAGCGCGACCAGGTGTTCTACAACGTCAGCGTGGAAGAGGGTCCGCTGCTCGCGGGCATGCCCGATTTTCCGCGTGCGCGCAAGGCGCCCGCCGTCGATGCGCCGGTCTGGTACGACGCCGCGCTGCACGGCGAGGCGCTGCGCGCCGTGAGCGTGCTGCGTTCGATGTACGACAACGGTCGCGTGTGGCGCGTGCGCGTTTCGGTGGGCAAGACCGCGCATTCGCGCGACGCGATGGCCACGGCCTTATGGCGGCCCCAGCTCGTGCGCCAGATCGGCATGGTGATGCTGGCCGTCGCGCTCGCCTGCATCGGCCTCACGTTCGAATTGCGTCCGCTCATGAAGCTCAAGAACGAGGTCGCGGACCGCGATCCGATGCATCTCGTGCCGATCCGCTCCGAAGGGCTGCACGCGGAGCTGCGGCCCGTCGTCGATGCGATCAATCAGTGCATCGCGCGCCTCGGGGTGCAGAACGCCGTGCAACGGCGCTTCATTGCCGATGCCTCGCATCAGTTGCGCACGCCGCTCACGCTGCTCGGCACACAGCTGCAGTACGCGTGCTCGCAGAAGACGCTGGACCCGGCGCTGGCCGAAGTCTTCGCGGCCATGCGCGAAAGCAATCGCTCGATGGTTGCGCTCACAAACAAATTGCTGTTGCTCGCCCAGGCCGAGGCGTTCGATACGGCGCAGCGGCCCGGCGTGCCCGTGGATATGGCGCAGCTGGCGCGCGAGGCCGTCGAGGGGCTCGTGATGCTGGGCGAGGCGCGCGGCATCGACCTGGGCGCGGAGCTGCACGGCGCCGCGTACGTGTCGGGGCATCGCGAGCTGCTGCGCGCGATGGTGACCAATCTCGTCGATAACGCGCTGCGCTATACGCAGGCGGGCGGGCACGTGACGCTCAGCGTGCGCGCGAGCGGGCAGGCGGTGACGCTCGAGGTGCTCGACGACGGACCGGGCATTCCCGCCGAAGCGCGCGAGCGCGTGTTCGAGCCGTTCTTCAGGGCCGCGGCGGACACCGAGGGCACGGGCCTCGGTCTCGCGATCGTGCGCGAGATCGTGCATACGCACGGCGGCGAGGTCAGTCTGGACGCGGGCGCGAACGGCCGTGGCGTGCGTGCCCGCGTGGTGCTTGCGCGGCTTGTCGAGCCGCGGCCGGAAGCAGCGCGCGACACGCCGGGCCTCTATCAGGCGTAGTCGCCGGCCAGCAGGAAGTCGTCGACGAGCGGGGCGAGCACGCGCGCATGCACGTTGGCGAGATCGTGGCCGCCGTCGCTCACCACATCGAGCTCCGAATTGGGCAGCAATTCGAGCAGCTTCTCGCCCACGGAGAGCGGGCTCAGCGGATCGGCGTCGCCCCACAGCAGCATGACCGGCTGCTGGACGAACGCGAGCTCGCTCGTGAGGTCTTCGCGCAGCGTCACGAACCAGTCCGGCAAGTGCGGGTTTTGTGCGACGAATTCCTCGCGCCAGTCGCGCGCGCCGAGCGCCTCCGTGTCGAGCCCGCCCGAGGTGACGGCCAGCACGAGATGCGTGACGAGGGCGGGCTTGGCCAGCGCGGCGCGCAAGGCGAGCACGCCGCCCATCGACTGGGCGATCAGCGCGCTCGGCCGGTCGATCTGCTGCACGACCTTGCGCACGAGATCTTCGAAGTTCTCGACTTCGGGGTCGGCGGGCTCGTCGCCGAAACCGGGGTAAGCGAGAAAACGACGCTCGGCCGGATGCTCGAGCTGGTCCGCGAGCGGCTGCCAGAACACGGGATTACCCGAGGCGCCGGGCAGGAACAGGAGTTGGGTGGGAGCGTTCAAGTTCAAAGGCCTGTAGTGGGACCTGCGGTGGAACCCGGAGTTTGCCTGGGGGCGCCCTGCGTTGCGCTGATACGTGGCGCCGGTGCATGAATTCGAAGCCGCCGATCTTAGCATGGGACCCGGCCCGCGCCGGCGGCCTCGCGGCGGCCCGGAAAGACTCGCGGCACAGCACAGCGCGGACGGTACAATGTGGCGCGGCCAGGTTGTCTAGCCTGGACCCGCCATAACCAGAGACAACCATGGAAAACAAGCCGGCTCGCGGCACGCCATTGCCCGCATACGAACAGATCAAGCGTCACGTCCTCGCACAGATCGAAAGCGGCGCACTCAAGCCGGGCGACGTCGTGCCTTCCGAAACGGAGATGGTCAAGGAGTTCGGCGTCGCGCGCATGACCGTCTCGCGCGCGCTGCGCGAGCTCATGGCCGAAGGCGTGCTGAACCGCGTGCGCGGCTCGGGCACCTATGTCGCGCCGCGCCAGTACGAATCGACGGTCCTGCAGATCCGCAATATCGCCGACGAAATCGCCGCGCGCGGGCATCGCCACACGGCGCGCGTGCTCGCGCTCGAAGCCAGCGACGACCCGAACGCCGTCGCCGCGCTCGAACTCGACCGGGGACCCGTGTTTCATTCGCGCATCGTGCACAACGAAGAGGGCGAGCCGATCCAGTACGAGGATCGCTACGTGAATCCCGAGGTGTTCCCCGACTACCTCGCCCAGGATTTCACGGTCGAAACGCCGAATCACTACATGGTGCGCCTCGCGCCCATTCAGCGCGCCGAGTTCCGCATCTACGCGCAAAAGCCCGATGCGCACGTGCGCCAGCATCTGGCCATGGAAATCGGCGAGCCTTGCCTGCTGTTGCTGCGGCGCACCTGGGTCGGCAAGGATGTCGCCACTTCGGTGCGGCTCTGGCACCCGGCTTCGCGCTTCCATCTGGCCGGCACCGTCTAGGGCGTTCGTCACCTCCTGTTTTGTGCTGCGCAGCGACGCGAATCGACGCGAATCGCTCGCGCGGCTGACCGCGCACGTCCATTCTCCGGCCGACGGGGCGCCACGCGGGCGCCCACCTGCGGCGGCGGCCATCTTGTCTAGTCAATGAGCGCCATATTCGGCGTTCGACCCCTTCGTGTTCCCCGATTTCCCTTGGAAAAAGCCCGCCAGGGTAATTCCCTACGCTCGATTCGCCGAAACGAGTTGTATATACAACTTGGCGGCGGTAGACTAGCTCTCACGTTGCCGCGACGCCACTTCAGGCCATCGCCCGGTGTGGGCAGACAGGCAGGGCCGCGCAAAAACTTCCATCCCGAGGAACGTAATGAACCATCCCAACTTCACCGATCCCCGCCTCGACCCGTCCCGCACGATCCGCGCGCCGCGCGGCAGCGAGAAGGTCTGCAAGACCTGGCTGGCCGAAGCCGCCTACCGCATGATCCAGAATAATCTGGACCCCGAAGTAGCCGAGCATCCGCACGCGCTCGTCGTGTACGGCGGCATTGGCCGCGCCGCGCGCAACTGGGAATGCTATGACCAGATCCTCGCGTCGCTGAAGGACCTGAACGAAGACGAAACGCTGCTGATCCAGTCGGGCAAGCCGGTGGGCGTGTTCCGCACCCACGCCGACGCCCCGCGCGTGCTGCTCGCGAACTCGAACCTCGTGCCGCACTGGGCCACGTGGGAGCACTTCCACGAACTCGACCGCAAGGGCCTCATGATGTACGGCCAGATGACGGCGGGCAGCTGGATCTACATTGGCTCGCAGGGCATTGTTCAGGGCACCTACGAAACGTTCTTCTCGGTCGCGAACCAGCACTTCAAGGGCGACCCGAAGGGCCGCTGGATTCTCACGGGCGGTCTCGGCGGCATGGGCGGCGCGCAGCCGCTCGCGGCGACGATGGCGGGCTTCTCGATGATCGCGGTGGAATGCGACGAGACGCGCATCGACTTCCGCCTGAAGACGCGCTACGTGGACCGCAAGGCGAAGACGCTCGACGAGGCGCTGGCCATCGTCGAGGAAGCGAAGCAGACGGGCAAGCCGGTTTCGGTGGGCCTGCTCGGCAACGCGGCCGACGTGTTCGCCGAATGCGTCGCGCGCGGCATCACGCCGGACTGCGTGACGGACCAGACGAGCGCGCACGATCCGATCAACGGTTACCTGCCGCAGGGCTGGACCGTGGAGCAGTGGCGCGAGGCGCAGAAGGTGGCGCCGGAAAGCATCGTGAAGGTGGCCAAGCAGTCGATGGCGCACCAGGTGAAGGCGATGCTCACGCTGCAGGAACGCGGCGCGGCCACGCTCGACTATGGCAACAATATCCGCCAGATGGCGCTGGAAATGGGCGTGGAAAACGCGTTCGATTTCCCGGGCTTCGTGCCGGCGTACATCCGTCCGCTGTTCTGCGAGGGCAAGGGTCCGTTCCGCTGGGTGGCGCTCTCGGGCGATCCTGAGGACATCTACAAGACCGACGCGAAGGTCAAGGAGCTGATCCCCGACGATGCGCACCTGCACAACTGGCTCGACATGGCGCGCGAGCGCATCGCGTTCCAGGGCCTGCCGGCGCGGATCTGCTGGGTGGGCGTGAAGGATCGCTACCGTCTGGGCCAGGCGTTCAACGAAATGGTCAAGAACGGCGAGCTGAAGGCACCGGTCGTGATCGGCCGCGACCACCTGGACACGGGTTCGGTGGCGAGCCCGAACCGCGAGACCGAATCGATGAAGGACGGCTCGGATGCGGTGAGCGACTGGCCGCTGCTCAACGCGCTGCTGAACACGGCAGGCGGGGCGTCGTGGGTGTCGCTGCACCACGGCGGCGGTGTGGGCATGGGCTTCAGCCAGCACTCGGGCGTGGTGATCGTGGCGGACGGCACGCAGGCCGCGCACGAGCGCCTGGGCCGGGTGCTGCTCAACGATCCGGCGACGGGCGTGATGCGTCACGCGGATGCCGGCTACGAGCTCGCGCAGCAGACGGCGCGCGAAGCCGGGCTCAAGCTGCCGATGCTGGGCCGATGAGTCTCGCCCACGACACGAGCACCGCGCAGCTCACGCTGCTGCGCGGCGCCGATCTGGTGGCGTCGCCGTGGAAGAACGGCGGCGGCGTCACGCGCGAGATCGCGCTTGCGAATTTGCCCGGCGCCGAGCCTGGCAATTTCGCATGGCGCGTGAGCGTAGCGGACGTCTCGCAGGCGGGTCCGTTCTCGCGTTTCGAGGGCGTGGCGCGCACGCTGGTGCTGCTCGAAGGCGCCGGCATGGTGCTCGACGAGACCGCGCCGGAAGGCGAGGCGCCCCATGGCGGCGCACCTGTGCGTACGCACACACTCGCGCGCGCGCTCGACGTGGCGCGTTTCGACGGCGAAGCGCCGATCGATGCGCGTCTCGTCGATGGCCCCACGCGCGACTTCAATCTGATGGTGCGTCGCGACGCGGCGCGCGCGGCATTCGAGGTATGGCGCGAAAACGTGGCGCGTCGCATCGAGGCCGACACCGTATTGCTCTATTGCGCGCAAGGCGAGACGAGCGTGCGCGTGAATGGCGCCGGGCCCACGCGGCTTGCGGCCGGTGACACGCTGCGCATCGACACGGTCGTCACGAATGACGCGAGCGGCGCGGCCGATTCGTCGCGCGCCGTCCGGATCGAAACGCAAGGCGAGGGCGCGCTGTTCGCCATCGCGCTGGACATCGTGAACGCGCGCGCGGATCGAGAACCTTCGAGAACCTGATAGCGACGCGGCGCGTCGCAGCGCCGTGCAATCTCCATGACCCAGACTGTCTGGCATCACCTGAAACTGTGCGCGCAGGGCGACCCGCGCCACGACATCGAAGACGCGGCGATCGCCGTCGAGAACGGCAAGATCGCGTGGCTGGGCGCGGCGTCGGCATTGCCGGCGCCATTCGCGCAGTGGCCGCGCGAAGACCTCGGGGGCGCGTGGGTGACCCCCGGCCTCGTGGATTGCCACACGCACCTCGTGTACGGCGGCCAGCGCGCCGACGAATTCGCGCAGCGCCTCGCGGGCGTGAGCTATGAAGAGATCGCGCGTAACGGCGGCGGCATCGTGTCGACGGTGCGCGCGACGCGCGCCGCGAGCGAAGCGGAGCTCTATGCGCAGTCGGCTGCGCGCCTCGAACCCTTGCTCGCCGAAGGCGTCACCGCCGTCGAGATCAAGTCGGGCTACGGCCTCGAACTCGCCGCCGAGCGCAAGATGCTGCGCGTCGCGCGCCAGCTTGGCGAGCGCTATCCGGTCACGGTGCGCACGACCTTCCTCGGTGCGCATGCGTTGCCGCCCGAATACGCGGGGCGCGCCGACGACTACATCGAAGAAGTGTGCGAGCGCATGCTGCCCGCTCTCGCCGACGAAGGCCTCGTCGATGCGGTGGACGTCTTTTGCGAACGCATCGGCTTCTCGATCGCGCAGAGCGAGCGCGTGTTCGAAGCCGCTGCGCGCCGCAATCTGCCGGTCAAGATGCACGCCGAGCAATTGTCGAACAGCGGCGGCGCGGCGCTGGCCGCGCGCTACAACGCGTTGTCGTCGGACCATCTGGAGTTTCTCGACGAAGCCGGCGTGGCGGCGATGAAGGCCGCGGGCAGCGTCGCGGTGCTGCTGCCGGGCGCCTACTATTTCATTCGCGAGACGCAATTGCCGCCACTCGAATTGCTGCGCCGCTACGAGGTGCCGATCGCCATTTCGACGGACAGTAACCCGGGCACGTCGCCGGCGACTTCGCTGCTGCTCATGATGAACATGGCGACCACGCTGTTCCGCATGACCGTGCCCGAAGTGCTGCAGGGCGTGACGCAACACGCGGCGCGCGCGCTCGGCGATGCCGAACGCCACGGCACGCTCGCCGAAGGACGCCCGGCCGACTTCGCGGTGTGGGACGTGCAATCGCTCGCGGAGCTAGCTTACTGGATCGGCCGGCCGCTGTGCGCGCGCGTCGTGCGCGGCGGCAAGACCGTCTTCGAGCGCCGTTTGAACCCGAATTGAACGCATGAATCAGGCATCGAACATGAATTCCAACTCACGCGCGCTGTTCGCGGCGCATGCCTGGCTGCCGCAAGGATGGCGCCGCAACGTGCTGCTCGAATGGGATGCGACCGGCACCCTGCAACGCGTCCAGGCGGATCTTCCCGCTGCGCCCGACGGCGTCGCGCACGCAGCAGGCCCGGTCATTCCTGGCATGCCTAACCTTCATTCGCACGCATTCCAGCGTGCGATGGCCGGCCTCACCGAATACCGCGCGAACCCCACCGACAGCTTCTGGAGCTGGCGCGATCTGATGTATCGCTTCGCCGCGCGTATCACGCCCGACGACCTCGGCGCCATCGCGCGCTGGCTCTATGTGGAAATGCTCAAGGCCGGCTATACGTCGGTCTGCGAATTTCACTACGTGCACCACGCGCACGACGGAGAGCGCTATGCGAACCCGGCCGAGCTGGCGCAGCGCGTGGTCGATGCCGCGAGCGAGACCGGCGTCGGCATGACGATGCTGCCGGTGCTCTATCAGTACAGCGGTTTCGGGGCGCGCGTGCCGAGCGACGACCAGCGCCGCTTCATCAATAGTCCTGAGCAACTGCTCTCGATCATCGAGACCTTGCGCGGCGAGCGCCCCGAACATGGCGCATTGCGCTATGGCGTGGCCCCGCATTCGCTGCGCGCGGTTTCGCAGGCGTCGTTGCGCGCGCTGCTCGAAGGTCTCGATGCGGCGCTGCCCGGTGCGCCGGTGCATATCCATATCGCCGAGCAAACCGCCGAAGTCGACGCCTGCGTCGAGACCGAAGGCGCGCGGCCCGTGCAATGGCTGCTCGATCGTTTCGACGTAAATGCGCGCTGGTGCCTCGTGCACGCCACGCACGTGGACGCGCAGGAGACGCTTGCGCTCGCGAAGAGCGGCGCCGTGGCGGGGCTGTGCCTCACCACGGAGGCCAATCTCGGCGACGGCATTTTCCCGGCGCACGATTACCTCGATGCACAGGGCGTATTCGGCGTGGGCTCGGACAGCCATATCGGCGTAGACTGGCGCTCGGAATTGCGCCTGCTCGAATACGGCCAGCGTCTCGTGAGACGCGAGCGCAACGTGCTGGCCGCGCCGCAGACGGCGAACGTGGCGGACCGGCTCTTTGCCGCCGCGCTCGCGGGCGGCGCACGCGCGGCTGGCCGCGCGGTGGGCGCGCTCGACGCGGGCGCACGCGCCGACTGGATCGTGCTCGATCCGCGGCATCCCGATCTCGCCGAAAAGACGCCGCAAACCTGGCTCTCTTCGGTCGTGTTCTGCGAGCATGGCGAAACGCCCGTGCTCGACGTCTACACGGCGGGCGAGAAAGTGGTCGAGGGCCGGCGCCATCGCGAAGAGGAGCGCCTCTACGCGGACTATCGCAGGACGCTCGCGCGCCTGCTGGCCGATGCGTGAGCCGCTGCGATTACGGCGCTGTGCGTCGTAATCCGCTGTGATTCGCTATGACTCGCTGTGACTTATTGAACGGACCGATTCATGACAGACCTCTACACCCTCGAGCGCGGCGACGCGCCGCTGCTCGTTTCGATCCCGCATCTGGGCACGACCATCCCCGAGTCGCTACGCGGCCAATATACGGACGTCGCGCTGAGCCTCGCCGATACCGACTGGCATCTCGACCGCCTCTATGCGTTCGCGAAGGCGCTGGGCGCGACGATTCTGGGCGCGCGCGTGTCGCGCTACGTGATCGACCTGAATCGCCCGCCCAACGACGAGAGCCTCTATCCGGGCCAAACCACTACGTCGCTGTGCCCGACCGAAACGTTTCGCGGCGAGCCGCTCTACCGTGAAGGCTGCGCGCCCGATGCGGCCGAGCGTCAGCGCCGCGTGGCCGCTTACTGGCAGCCCTATCACGACACACTGCGTGCCGAGCTCCAGCGCCTGCGCAGCCAGCACGCGAACGTGCTGCTCTGGGAAGCGCATTCGATCGCGAGCGTGCTGCCGCGTCTTTTCGAGGACAAACTGCCGGACCTGAACATCGGCACGCAGGATGGCCACACCGTGCACGCATCGGTGCAGGCTCGCGCCGAGCAGGCGGCGGCGCGCAGTGCCTATACGTGGGTCGCGAACGGGCGCTTCAAGGGCGGCTATATCACGCGCCACTTCGGCGCGCCGGTCGATGGCGTGCACGCCGTTCAGCTCGAAATGTGCCAGTCCACCTATATGAACGAGCACGCGCCGTTCGACTACGCGCCCGCGCTCGCGGAGAAGGTCGAGCCGACGCTGCGCGAGATGGTGGGCGGCGCGCTCGATGCCGTGAAGGCGCTCAACGCCGCTGCGGCCTGAAGACGAAACGCGCGCGTACGCCTGGCTTGCGTCGCGCGCAAGAAAAACCGGCTCTGGATGCGTAATCCAGAGCCGGTTTTTTTGTTTCAGGAGACCCAGGCCATTCAGACGTGAGGCGCGCTTCTCAATCGTGCGCCATCCCGCCTGCGCGAATTACTCGCGCTCGACCGGCAGAATCAGACGATCGGGAATGGCCTGCGGCGCGCGGCGCATGACGATGTAATAGACCACGCCCGGAACGATGAGCCCGAGAATCCACGAGATATCGGTGCCGCCGAGCGCGTCCACGAACGGGCCCGTGTAGAAGCTCGTGGACATGAACGGCAACTGCACGATTACGCCGAGCACGTAGATGGCGATGGCCTTCACGTTCCAGCGCCCATAGCGCCCGTTGGCGTTGGAGAGCGCGGGCACGTCGTAGCGCGATTGCGTGAAGCAGTAGAAGTCGACGAGATTGATCGCGCTCCACGGCGTGAAGAAGGCCAGCAGGAACAGAATGAACGCCGTGAATTCCTTGAGGAACGAATGGCGTCCCGCGAGCGCGACCAGCGTCGAAAGCCCCACCATGCCGACGATATAGACGAGGCGGTGACGCGTGGAAATCGCGCGCCGCGCGCGAAACGCGCTGACGACCGTGGCCATCGACATGAAGCTGCCATAGGCGTTGAGCGTGGTGACGGTGAGCTTGCCGAACGCGATGCTGAAGTAGAGCATCGCCGCGACTGCGCCGCTCGCGCCCAGGCCGACGATGTAGGCCACTTCATGATGCGCGAACGCGTGCCCGGCGAGCGCCGCGGCGAATACGCCGAACACCATCGCGGCCTGTGCGCCGATCACCGAGCCGAGGCCGACCGCCAGAAACGTCTTCACGGGCGAAGTCGAGCGCGGCAGATAGCGCGAATAGTCCGCGACATAGGGGCCGAAAGCGATTTGCCACGAAGCGGAAAGCGACATGGAAAGCAGGAAGCTCGCGATCGAGAAGTGGCGATTGGCGAGCAGGGCGCCCACGTCGTGATGCGCGAAGAGCTGCGCGAACATGTACACGAACGCGAGCACGCCGATCACGCTCGCAATGCGGCCCACGAAGTGAATCGAGCGGTAGCCGAGTATCGTCAGCACGACGATCAATACCGCGAACAGGCAAATGCCGGTCGTATCGGAAACATCGAGCAACTGGGCGGTGGCCTGGCCCGCAAGCACGGTGCCGCTCGCCGAAAAGCCCACGTACATGACGCACACAAGCGCAATGGGAATGGCGGCGCCGTAGACGCCGAACTGCACGCGGCTGGAGATCATCTGGGGCAGGCCGAGCTGCGGGCCCTGCGCGCCGTGCAAGGCCATGACCGTGCCGCCCACGAGTTGTCCAATCAACAGCGCGACGAGCGACCAGAACACGTCGCCGCCGAGCACGACGGCAAGCGCGCCCGTGATGATCGCGGTGACCTGCAGATTGGCCGAGAGCCACAGCGTGAACTGGCTGAACAGGCTGCCGTGACGTTCCGCGTCGGGAATGTAGTCGATCGAGCGCGTTTCCAGCAACTTATGGCCTTCAGGCTCTAGCTTGGCGACGGATTCGGGAATGGCCACAGCTTGCTCCAGAGTGGATTTGATGATCGGACAGGGCGCCCGCCTGGGCGGACGATGAGATCATCCGATCATCTTGTATAGACAACTTTGGGGAAATTGGGGATTACCCGCGCGCACCGCGTTGGCGGCGCCGGTTTCGTTTCGGAAGTAAATGTGCTGCGGCGTCCAGAGCGCTGCGTGCCTGCTCCGTTGCGAACGAAGCAGGACACGATAGAGAGGATCGCTAACGATTAATCAACGCAGCATTTCCGCGAGCGTATTGAACAGCAGCGTGCGCGGGTTCGATTTACGGTGAATCATGCCCACCGTGCGCATGAACGGGGGATTGCACAGCGGAATCAGCCGCAGGTTCGCATCGTCGTGCCAGTGGCCGTTATGGAGAACCGGCAACACGCTCACGCCCACGTCGTTGCGCACCAGCGAGACGATCGTTTCAATGGAGTTGAGCTCCAGATACTCCTGCGGTTTGATGCCGAGCGTGCGCAAGGCTTCGTCGATAACCCCGCCCGTCGGGACGCGGCGGTCGAAGCGCAGGAAGCTGCGTTCGCGCAGAATGCTGCGTGCGTCACCGCCTGCCGTGGCGCCACTCGCCACCAGCATCAGCGGCTCGGTATAGAGCGGCGTCCACGCGAGCGAGTCGTGCAAGGTGCCGTCCGCGTTGCCGACTACCACGGCGAGATCGACTTCGCCCGCTTCCACCATTTGCGCGAGCTCGGCGGAGCGCGCGGAGGTGAGCCGCACTTCGAGCTCGGGATGTTCGGCCTTCAGATGCGCGACGGCGAGCGAGAGTGCGCCGATCACGGAGACCACGGCGCCCACGATGACCGAGCCGCGGATCGTGTCCTCGGCGCGGGCCGGCAATTCGTCGATCAGTTCGAGAATGCGCTCGACCTTGGCGCAGATTTCCCGGCCCTCGCGCGTCAACGCCACCTGGCGCGCACGGCGGTCGAAGATCTGCCGGCCCAGCGCTTCTTCGAGCCCGCGCATCTGCAGGCTCACGGCCGCCTGCGTGAGCGCCGTCTTTTCCGCGGCGAGCGCGAACGAGCCGCTACGGGCCACGGCCTGGAGGGTACGCAGCATGCGCAGGGAAAGCATGGAAGAAAAATTTAAGTATCGAAAACAAAATATTAATATTTTTTTGCTTGAGCCTTCAAGATAATCGTCATATTGGTGCATCCGTCTTGCGCGTTCGCGTGGCTCGCCGCGCTGCCCGCACGGACTGCGTTTCTCCGCTCATCCAACCGACACCGCCATGACACGCTTTGACTGGCAGAACCCTTACTCGACGCCGCGCCTGCCGGTGTTCGCCCGCAACATCGTCTCGACCTCGCATCCGCTCGCCGCGCAGGCGGGCCTGCGCATGCTCTGGAAGGGCGGCAATGCCGTCGATGCCGCGATCGCGGCCGCAGCGGCCATCACCGTGGTCGAGCCGGTGTCGTGCGGGCTGGGCGGCGACGCGTTCGCGCTCGTCTGGGACGGCGTGCAGTTGCATGGCCTCAATGCCTCGGGCACGGCGCCCGCCGCGTGGAACCCCGATTACTTCCGGCGCAAATACGGCGAGGAAAACGGCCTCGCCAAACAGCCCAAGCGCGGCTGGGACACCGTCACCGTGCCCGGCGTGATCGCCGGCTGGGAAGCGCTGCACGAGAAGTTCGGCACGCTGCCGTTTGCCGATCTGATGGCGCCCGCGATCGAGATTGCCGAGCGCGGCTACGCGCTTGCTTCGATCGTCGCGCGCAAATGGCAGGCGGCCATTCCCGAACTGCACGACCAGCCCGGTTTCGCCGACACGTTCATGCCGCGCGGCCGCGCGCCTGAGGTGAGCGAGCGCGTTTGTTTGCCGGGCCACGCGGCCACCTTGCGGCGGCTCGCCGAACTCGGCCCGCGTGCCTACTACGAAGGCGAAATTGCCGAGCGTATCGCCGCGTTCGCGCGTGAAGGCGGCGCGGCGCTCACGCTCGACGATCTGCGCAACTATCGCGCGCAATGGGTCGAGCCGATTTCGAAGGCGTATCGCGGCTATCGGGTGCACGAGATTCCGCCCAACGGGCAGGGCATTGCGGCGCTCATCGCGCTGGGCATTCTCGAGCAATTCGACGTGGCCTCGTTGCCGCGCGACGGCATCGACTCGCAGCATCTGCAGATCGAGGCCATGAAGCTCGCGTTCGCGGACGTCTATCGCTATGTGTCCGATCCGCGCTCGATGGAAGTGACGCCCGAACAGATGCTCGACGACGCCTATCTCAAGGTGCGCGCGAAACTCATCGACCCGAAGCGCGCTACGCCATTCGATTTCGGCATGCCGCGCTCGGGCGGCACGATCTATCTGTCCGCCGCCGACGAACGCGGCATGATGGTGAGCTTTATTCAGTCCAACTACATGGGCTTCGGCTCGGGCGTGGTGGTGCCGGGGATGGGCATTGCGCTGCAGAATCGCGGCTGTGGATTCTCGATGGACCCGGTCTCGCCCAACGTCGTCGAAGGCGGCAAGCGTCCGTTCCACACGATCATTCCCGCGTTCCTCACGCAGCACGTGGAAGGCCGCGAAGAGGCGGTCATGAGCTTCGGCGTGATGGGCGGCGACATGCAGCCTCAAGGCCATCTGCAGACGGTCGTGCGCATGCTCGATTACGGCCAGCAGCCGCAGGCCGCATGCGATGCGCCGCGCTGGAAAGTGAATCGCGATTTCACGGTCGATATCGAATCGACATTCGACCCCGAGGTGGCTCAAGCGCTGGAGGCGCGGGGCCACGAAATCAAGGGCATCGACGACCCGTATATGGATTTCGGCTCCGGCCAGTTCATCTGGAAGCTCGATCGCAACGATCCCGAGCGCGGCTACGTGGCGGCGAGCGATTCGCGGCGCGACGGGCTGGCTGCGGGCTTTTGATCACGGGCCGGCAACCCTCGCGTTTTTGCTGAACGCAAGTGAAATATTCTTTATGTGGCTCGATTGTCCGCGTCGCTGAATGGATTGCGAAGCAGTGCTATATTCGCGTCCTCATCGCTATTTCGCGATGAAATGTTTACGTTTTGACAGGTAGCGGAGAGTGTATGGCGATCGAATACCGAGGCTTTCAAATCAACGTCGATACGAAAGCAGATGCGACGGACACGCAATGGCTGTGCCGCGCGGACATCACGGGAGCGGAAGAGGAAGTGCGCAATGTTGAATTGCCTTGCGTGGAGCTTTCGTTTCCCAAACTGAAGATCGATGTGCTGATGGTGGTCAGCATGGTCGAGCACAAGGCGCGTCAATCGGTCGATGAATGGTTGGCAGCGCAACCGGCAATGGCCTAAAAGCCAAAGCGTAGTTGGCTTGCAAAGCTGAAAGGCTGAGCGCCATTAAAGGGGCCCTTATAGGGCCCCTTGTCATTTGCGGCGCGGCCCGTTTCCGTAAGGAAACCGCGCCAGAACGATTAATGCGGCCGTACGATATTGCGTGGCTGCCCGGCGTAAAAGCCGGCAATGTTGTCGATCAGCTGATCGGCGAGCGCTTGCGTGGCCTCTTCGCTGGCCCATGCCACGTGAGGCGTGAGAATGAAACCGGGGTGCGCCAGGATCGCGTGAAACGGATGCGTGGCCGGCAGCGGCTCTTCTGAGGCGACGTCGAAACCTGCCCCCGAAATCTGGCCGCACTGCAGCGCTTTTACGAGCGCCACTTCATCCACGAGGCCGCCGCGCGCCGTGTTGATGAGGATTGGGCGGCGTGCCATCCGTGCGAACGCGTCCGCACCGATCAGATGGCGCGTCGCGGGCGTGAGCGGGCAGTGCAGCGAAATGATGTCGCTGTGCGCGAGCAAGGCGTCGAGCGGCATGCGTTCGTTGCGCACGTCCATGCCGCTCTCGTGATCGTTCTGCGCCTTCTGCGTCTTCTGCGTATCGTGAGCGGCGAACACCACGCGTAGCCCCAGCGCGCGCCCCATGATGGCCGTCGCGCGCCCAAGCGCGCCCGCACCGACGATTCCCAGCGTCGAGCCAGCGAGGTTTCGGATCGGAAAATCGAAAAAACAGAACTGACCCGATTCGAGCCAGCGCCCCGCGCGCACGGCTTCCCGATAGGCGAGCAGGCTGCGCCGCAGCGCGAAGATGAGCGCGAATGTGTGTTCCGGCACCGTCTGCATCGCATAGTCGCGAATGTTGCTCACGCTGATGCCGCGCGCCGCACAGGCTTGCAGGTCGACGTTGTCCGTGCCGGTGGCGGCAACCGCGATCATGCGCAACCGCGGGGCCGCCGCGAGCGCCGCGGCCGTAATGGGCGTCTTGTTGGTAATGACGATCTCGGCATCGCCAATGCGTTGCGCGACTTCGGAGGGCGCCGTGCGTTCGAACGTCCGCAGGACATGATCGAACGGGAGGGGGCGTAGCTGCGTTTGCGGTGCAAGCGTGGCGCGGTCGAGGAAGACAATCCGGAGGGGGCGGCGGAGCGGGTCATGGGGAGGCGCGAGAAAAATGAGCGGATCGGAAAAACGCGAAACAAGCGGCGCGCATGGGAAACGGCACACGACGGACGCTGCATTGTGGGACGCGCCACGCCGGTGCGGCTTGCTCATTGCGACACGCCACTTTCCGATGAGGAAATTTGGTGCCTCCGTTTTCGCATCGTGCGTTCTGCGTCATGGCTTGGGGCCGCCCAGCCTTTCCATTTGATCAAGCCAGATTGAGCAACCGTCGATTATCAACGCGCAGGTTCCAGCTCATCATGATGCCCAGAGTCGAAACCACATTCTGGAGACAGCCATGTCACGTCCCCTTACCGGAATCCGCGTTCTGGAGCTCGGGCAGCTCATCGCGGGCCCGTTCGCCGGGAAAATGCTCGCCGAATTCGGTGCCAGCGTCATCAAGGTCGAGCCGCCGGGCAGCGGCGATCCGTTGCGCAAGTGGCGCCTGCTGCACGAAGGCACCTCGGTCTGGTGGGCCGCGCAATCGCGCAACAAGCAGTCGCTCACGCTCGATCTGCGCTCGCCCGAAGGGCAGGACGTGATCCGCCGTCTCGTATCGGAAACGGATGTGCTGATCGAGAATTTTCGTCCCGGCACGCTCGAAGGCTGGGGGCTCGGCTGGGAAGCGCTCAGCGCGATCAATCCGGGGCTCATCATGCTGCGCGTTTCGGGCTACGGACAGACCGGGCCGTATCGCGACCGGCCCGGCTTCGGCGTGGTGGCCGAGGCGATGGGCGGCCTGCGCCATTTGAGCGGCGAGCCAGGGCGTACGCCGGTGCGCGTCGGTATTTCGATCGGCGATTCGCTTTCGGCGCTGCACGGTGTGATCGGCATCCTGCTTGCGCTGCGTCATCGGGAGCAGCACGGCGGCAAGGGCCAGGTCGTGGACGTCGCGCTCTACGAGTCCGTCTTCAACATGATGGAGAGCCTGCTGCCCGAGTATTCAGTGTTCGGTGCGGTGCGTCAGCCGGCCGGCAGCAGCCTGCCCGGCATTGCGCCGAGCAATGCGTACCGCTGCAGCGACGGCAAGTACGCGCTGATCGCGGGCAACGGTGACAGCATCTTCCGCCGCCTGATGGAATTGATCGAGCGTCCGGACCTCGGCAGCGATCCGGCGCTCGCGCAGAACGACGGGCGCGTCGCGCAGGTCGAGCGCATCGACGTGGCGATTGGCGACTGGTGCGCGCGGCACACACTCGACCAGGTGCTCGCCGCGCTCAACGAAGCGCGCATTCCGGCAGGGCGCATCTACGATGTGGCGGACATTGCCGCCGATCCGCACTACCAGGCGCGCGAGATGATCGTCGCGGACACGCTGCCCGACGGCACGCCGGTGAGCGTGCCCGGCATCGTGCCGAAGCTGAACGCCACGCCGGGCGTTATCGAGCACAGCGCGCCCACGCTCGGCGAGCACACGGATGCCGTGCTCGAATCCATCGGCGTGGACGCCGCAACGCGCGACGCATGGCGTGCGCGCGGTGTGATCTGAACGGAGGCGAGTGCAATGACGAACGAGACGAAAAGACTCTACGTGAACGAAGTGGCCACGCGCGACGGTTTCCAGAACGAAGCCGCGTTCATCGATACCGACGACAAGATCGCGCTCATCGATCGACTGAGCGCGTGCGGCTACGCGAAGATCGAGGTGACCTCGTTCACCTCGCCGAAGGCGATACCGGCGCTGCGCGACGCCGAGGCGGTGATGCATGGCATCGCGCGTGCGCCGGGCGTGGTGTATACGGTGCTGGTGCCCAATGTGCGCGGCGCGGAGCGCGCGCTTTCGTGCCACGTGGACGAGGTGAACCTCGTGATGTCGGTGAGCGAAAGCCATAATCGCACGAACCTGCGCATGACCCGCGAGCAATCGTTCGCACAGCTATCCGATGTGATCGAAGCCGTGCGCGGCACTGGCGTGGCCATCAACGTGTCGCTGTCCACGGCGATGGGCTGTCCGATGGAGGGCGACGTGCCCACCGCCACGGTGCTCGAATGGATGCAGCGTTTCGCACAGCGGGGCGTGAACGGCTTTACGCTTTGCGACACGACCGGTATGGCGCATCCGGCTCAGGTGCGTGCGCTGTGCGCGCGTGCGCGCGAAGCGTTCGGCGCGCTGGAACTTACGCTGCATTTCCACAATACGCGCGGCATGGCGCTCGCGAATACGCTCGCGGCGCTCGATGCGGGCATCGTGCGCTTCGACGCCTCGCTCGGTGGCCTGGGCGGTTGCCCCTATGCGCCGGGCGCCACCGGCAATGTCTGTACCGAAGAGCTCGTCCACATGCTCGAACTCGACGGCTACGAAACGGGCGTCGATCTTGCGGCCGTGCTCGAGGCCGCCGCGCGTCTGCCGGTGCTGGTCGGGCACGACGTGCCGAGCCAGATTCTCAAAGCCGGGCGCCGCATGGACCTTCATCCGCTGCCCGCCGGCACGCAGGAACGGCCGGAGCAGCGCGCATTTCTTTAAGGAGCAGAACATGGCACTGATCGATCATCTCGACCATCTGGTGGTGACCTGCGTGGACCCCGAGGCCACGAAGCATTTCTACACCGAGGTGCTGCAGATGCAGTTGGAGACATTCGGCGCGGGGCGGGTCGCGTTTCGCTTCGGCAACCAGAAGATCAATCTGCACGTGCGCGGCGCCGAATTCGAACCGAAAGCCCATGTGCCGGTGCCGGGCGCACTCGATTTGTGCTTCATTGCAGCGGTGCCGCTCGACGACGTGATCGCGCATCTGGGCAAGTTCGGCTGGCCGATTGTCGAAGGGCCGGTCGAGCGCACGGGCGCGACGCAGAAGATCCGCTCGGTCTATGTGCGCGACCCGGATCTGAATCTCATTGAGATCTCGGAGCTGATCTGACGATCCGGCGCGCGGCGTTTCCGATCGGGGAATAACTTTTCCCGTTTTCCTTTCCGGTACGCCGCCGCACCGCGCGGGGCTTGCCGCTTTCGCCATCCGCACAAAGACGCGCCGCGTGCGCGTCTTTTTCATGCTTCGCAGGCCTGCGCTCATTGTGCTGCGCAGCGCAGCGCTCCGCTTCCGCACGCGGCCGGCTACTTTCGCGCGCGTCGCCGATGCCGCACAATGGCCCCTTCAAACTCCCGCCTATCCACCATGGTCAATCCGCTTCATTTCGATCTGCAGTCGCTGCGGGTCTTTCTGCTCGTTGCGGAGCATGGCAGCCTGACCAAAGCGGCCGAGCATGGCCAGCTCACGCTGTCGGCAGTCAGCAAACGCATCGCGGAGCTCGAAAGCGTCACGGACTGCGCGCTTTTCATCCGGCGCGCGCGTGGCGTGGAGCTGACCCCGGCCGGCCTCGCCTTGCTCGATCATGCGACCCGCGTCGTCGATCAGGTCAACCGCATGGCGAACGAAATGGGCGACTACGCCGCCGGCGTGCGCGGGCACGTTCGCATGTGGGCCAATACGTCGGCGATCGTGCAGTTCCTGCCCGTCGATCTCGCCGGCTTTCTCAACGGCCATCCGGGCATCAAGGTCAGTCTCGAAGAACGCCTGAGTCACGAGATTGTGGCCGCGCTCGGCTCGGGCAAGGCCGACATCGGCGTGTTCGCCGACAACGTGCCGGCGCCGGGCATCGAGCGGCGCCTCTACCGGCGCGACGAACTGGTGCTGCTCGTGCCGCAGGGGCATCGCTTCGCGCAGCAGGACGTCATCCGGTTCGCGGATACGCTCGACGAAGACTACGTGGGCCTGAGCGACGGCAGCTCGCTGCTCGCGCGCATGACCGATGCCGCGTTTTCCGTGGAGCGCTCGCTCAAGCTGCGCATCCAGGCGTCGAACTTCGACGGCGTGTGCCGCATGATCGAGGCGGGGCTCGGCATCGGCGTGCTGCCGAGCGATTCGGTCAGCGACGCGCGCGGCAAGATCGGTGTTTCCAAAGTGAAACTAAGCGATGCGTGGGCGACGCGCACGCTCTGGGTCGGCGTGAAGGCGGGCAGTGCGCCGAGCTCCGATATCTTGAGCCTGTTCGATTACATGTCGGAGCGCGGCTGAAATGCGCGAGGGCCGTGGCCGCGCAAGGCGCGGCGCCACGGCCCGTGAAGCATCATGGTGCGCGCATCAGACGGGGTTGATCTCGTCCTGGCTGCGCCGCGTGGTGAGCGGTCCGAGCGTGCGCAGCGTGACGGCGACAATGGCGAGGGCCACCGAGATCACGCCGAACATCGCGAGCGGGCCATGCTGGTTGAGCACGGGCAGCAGAATGAACGGCAGCGCACCGCTCACGAAACGCGAGAGCGAGTAGGTGCTGCCGATGGCCGTCGAGCGCACGCTGGCCGGAAAGATCTCCGCCTGGTAGACGTGGTAGGCGTTGCTGAACACGTTCGACGCGCAGGTGGTCAGGACCCCGAAGCAGATGATCAGGCCGATATGGTTCGAGTAGGCGAAGCCGAGGCCGAACAGCGCGATCGCGACCAGCGAGGCGATCACGAGCGTGCGCCGTTCGATCCAGTTGAGCAGCGGCACGGAGAGCAATGAGCCGATGGGGTAGCCGAGGAACGAGAGCGCGACGAAGAGCGTGCTGCCCGTCACGTCGAAGCCGCGGCTCTTCACCACGACGCCGGCGAGCGTGCCGAAGCCGTAATAGCCGAAGCCCTGGAACAGATGGAAGATCGTGAGCATCAGATAGCGCTTGCCGTACGGCGCGCGGCGCAGCAGCGCGATGCGCTCGCGCAGTTGCAGCGCGTGCTGGTGCTCGCCGGATTCCGCAAAGGCGGCAGGCATCGGCGCGCCCGCGCTTTCGGCGAAGCGGCGCAGCGTGTCGTGCGCTTCCTGCACACGCCCTTGTGCGAGCAGCCAGCGCGGGCTTTCGGGCAGCCGATGCTTGACGGCCAGCACGAAGACGGCGCCCAGGCCGCCGATCGCGAGGATCACGCGCCAGCCCGTGATCGCGCCCACGTGCAGCGGATTGAGCCAGACCGCGAGAAAGCCCACGAGCGGCACGGCCACATACGAAGTGGTATAGGCCCACGCGGCGAGGCGTCCGCGGCGATCCTTCGGCAGGATCTCGGAGAGGTAGCTGTCGGCGACCGGATAGATCGCACCCACGCCTACGCCCGTGAGAAAGCGGCAGGCCACGAGCATGATGGCATTGACCGAGAACGCGCCGACGAGCGAGAACGCGCTGTACCAGACGAGCGTGAGCAGGAACGCGCGGCGTCGCCCGATGCGGTCCGCGAGACTGCCGAGGCAGAGCGAGCCGAAGAACATGCCGATGAACGCCGAAGCGAGCAACAGCTTGAACGCGGTGCTATGGCCGTCGAGGCCATATTCGTTTTGCAGCGCCGAGCCGATCGAGCTGACGAGAAAAATCTCGTACATGTCGAAGAACAGCCCGATGCCCACGACCCACACCACGAAGCGATGCAGCGCGCCGACGGGCATATCGTCCATGAAGCGGCTGAGCGTCGTTGCCTGCTGCGGGCGGTTGAGCGCTTCGCGCCGGGCCGCGCCGGGCGCAGCGGGCGAACTGTCGTGGGCTGCGGACCCGCCCAGATCCAGGGGTTGGCTGTTCATCGTGTCTCCTGTCGGCCGCGCCTCGCGCTTCGGCGCTCGCCGCGGTCCCATGCAAGGCTTGTAGGAATGCCGTGGCTATGCCGACGGTCGATCTCGTCCCGAGCGCCGGGCCGGTGGGGCCGCTGCGCAGAGCGAGGCGCGCCGCATGGATCCGCGAGGATCGGGCGCTGAGGGCAAGTGTGGGAGATTTTCGCGAGCGCGAAAATTGCGGATGCCTCAAGCATGCTTTCCCGGTGAGAAAGGCTGCCTCAGGCGATCCATCAGTCAGCGCGGATTGGGCAATCAACGATTCCGGACACCCGCTATCGCAGACGGGATAAAATCCGCTCGTGTTTGGATTTGATCAGGTGTCTTGGGGCGACGCGCCGCACGGGTCGGTGCTCCGCAACCCCCATGGCGCCGGGTTTATAAGCGTAATAATAAGTTCCACATGTGAAAATCGCTATGGGCTCGGGCGGGTGCGGATGCCAGAATGCGGGCCGCTCCGCAAGGCACAAACTGTCGCCTTTGCGAGTCGCGCACGCACCTGGAGGTCCCCTCATGAAAAACCACGGCCTGTCACGGCGGGGTTTTCTCAAAGCCAGCATGCTGGCGGGCGTGGCGGTATATGTGGCGCCTTTCGGCAGCCGCGCATTCGCTGCCCTGTTCGAAGAAAAACTCCTCACGCCGGTCAAATGGGATGCCGCCAACGGCACGCCCAAATTCCGTATCGATGGCATCGCCAAAGTCACGGGCTCGAAAATCTTCGCGCGCGACGTGCGCGCGTCGGACATGCCCCACTGGCCGCAGCAGCAATCGCACGCGCTCATCCTGCGCGCGACCCAGGCTGATCGCCTTTACGAAGGCTTCGACCTGACGCTGCTCGGCGACGAGCTCAAGCCCGACCGCATCGTCACCGCCGACGACCTCGCTCGCGACGGTATCGCGTTCCCGGCCTTCTACGGTGACGACATGCTGCTGCCCGCAGGCAAGACGCCCGCCTACCTGGGCCACGCCGTCGCGATTCTC
The DNA here is from genome assembly GCF_905220245.1 of Paraburkholderia sp. J63. Classification (NCBI taxonomy): domain Bacteria; kingdom Pseudomonadati; phylum Pseudomonadota; class Betaproteobacteria; order Burkholderiales; family Burkholderiaceae; genus Paraburkholderia; species Paraburkholderia sp. J63. Next base: position 179,909 of record NZ_CAJMZF010000006.1, read on the forward strand.
ATCTATCACGATTTCGCGCGCTTTCGCTTCGCGAAGAATGCGCTCAAGTTCCGCGACGACGTGATCCGCTACGGCGCGGTGACCGGGCCGCTCGAACGCGATCCGTGGGGCACTTTCCGCTTCGTGCGCATGGGCGGCAAGACGCCCTATGACGACGACGTCTATTCGAGCCTCAAGGACGCGCCCATTTTCCCGAGCATGATGCGCAAGCATCAGCCGGTCTGGCCGGACGCCAACGCGCACGGCAAGGTCGACGAGCAGGGCATGGCCTACGCGGCCCAGATCGCCGACGAACTCGATCACCCGTCGGCCGACTGGCTCGTGTTCGACCGCGAGTACAACACGCAGTCCATCGACACCGCCGCGCTCGAACCCGACAACGCGAACGGCTGGTACGACGCCGCCACGCAGTCGCTGCACCTCGTGGTGCCGACGCAGTCGCCGCTCGAAGTCGCGCAATCGGTCGCGGAGATGGTCGCGAAGAGCCACTACCCGGTGAAGCAGCTCTTCCTGCACCCGTGCTACACGGTGGGCTACGGTTCGAAGGATCACTTCAACGTGCCGTATTACGGGCTCGTGGCCGCGATGTATGGCGACGGCCGCCCGGTGCGTTTCGCGAACGACCGCTACGAGCAATTCCAGACCTCGCTGAAACGGCATGCGTTCAAGATGCATTACCGCATCGCCGTCGACCGCAAGACGGGGCTCCTGCAATCGTTCAAGGGCGACTTCGAGGCGAACGGCGGCGGGCGCTGCAACTTCTCGCCTTCGGTGGCGATGGTGGGCGCAACGGCCGCGCAATCGATCTACTACTTCCCGAAGAACGACTTCGCCACGGTGGCGATCGCCTCGCGCGCGATCGACGCGGGCTCGGCGCGCGGCTACGGCACGCTGCAGAGCATGGCCGCGACCGAGATGGCCGTCGACGAAATCGCCGCGCAGCTCGGCGTCGATCCGATCGACTTCCGCCTGAAGAACGCGCTGCGCTCGGGCATGAAGAACACCCAGGGTGCGATTCCCGCGGGCGCGATCCGCGTGGACGACGTGCTCGAACGCGCGAAGGTTCATCCGCTCTGGACGCAGCGCGCGCAGCGCAAGGCCGAGTACGAGGCCGCCCATCCGGGCAAGCGCTACGGCGTGGGCTTCGCCTGCGTGCAGAAGGACTTTGGTACGGGGTCCGAAGCATCGCTCGCGCGGGTCGAGATCGACGAGAACGGCGCCATCACGCTCCATCACACCGGTGCCGAGATCGGCACGGGCATGTCGACCTCGCAGGCCGTGGCCGTGGCGAAGTGGCTCGGCAAGCCCTCGGCGGACATCCGCGTGGCCGTGACCGACTGGCCGGACCTGCCGATGGTCACGAGCGGCGACCCCTACATCATGAGCCAGGCCGATCAGGACAAGTTCAGCGTGAATCCGCGCTGGACGCCCAACATCGCCTCGCCGTCGAGCGCCACGAACTCCGCGTTCTACTTCACGCACAGCACGCGCGAAGCCGCGCGCGCCGTGTTCCGCTATGGCCTGTGGCCGGCGGCCATGTCGATCTGGTCGCAGGGCCCCGGCGGCGGCCAGGCCGCGCCGCTCGTCGTGCGCATCGAAGACGCGCGTTGGGTGGACGGCAAGCTGACCGCGGCGGGCCTCGAACCGCTGCCGCTCGAACGGCTCGCGAAACAGGCGCACGCGATGGGCCTCGCGACCGGCGCGGTCGTGCACGTGTTCAATCGCTGGCAATGGGCCGAAGCCGAATTCGATGTGGGCGGTGCGGTCGAACGGCTGCCCATCGACGGTCTTTCGCTGCGCTACGGCAATGCCAGCGCTAATGCAAATGCCAACGCCAATGCCGCGGACGCCGGCAAGCCCGCGGCTGTTTCGGGCGCGACGGCAGGCCAGAGCACGCCCGCTGCGATGGCGCCCACGACGCTGCCGCTCACCGCGAACGGCTATCGCGTGCTGGACCGCAAGCGCGTGTTCATCCCGCCGATGAGCCGCAACAACGCGGCCGTGACCTACTACAGCGCGGTCGGCACGCTCGTCGAGCTCGCCGTGCACGAGGCCACGGGCAAGGTCGAGCTGCTCACGCACCACTCGATCATGGAGTGCGGCAACCAGATTTCGCCGCAGCTCGTCTCGGGCCAGCTCCAGGGCGGCCTCGCGATGGGCATCGGCCACGCGCTGCACGAATATCTGCCGCTCTATGAAGACGGCCCCGGCAACGGCACCTGGAACTTCAACCGCTACCACGTGCCGCGCGCATCGGACGTCGCGGTCTGGACGCAGACCGGCGAAGTGCTGCCGGCGCTCTCGGAGACCGATCCGCCCAAGGGCATCGCCGAAGTGGTGATGATCCCCGTGGTGGGCGCGCTCGTGAACGGCGTCGCGCACGCCATCGGCCATCGCTTCACCGACTTGCCGGTGACCCCGCAAAAAATCCTGGAGGTGCTCGCATGACGCTCGCCCAATCCGCTGCATCCGCGGCCAGCGCCAGCGCTAGCGCTAGCGCCGCCGCGATGGCTTCGCAGGCCACTGCGCTGGCAGCCTCGCAGTCTGCTGCTGCGTCCGCCACCGATACTGCCTCGCAACCGGCGTCGCAAACGTCGGCGCAACCCGCCGCGCCGGCATCGGCACCCGTCGAGCGCCCGCTCGTGCAATACAGCCCGAAAGCGCTCACGCTCACCATCAACGGCAAGGAAGTCGGCCCGCTGAAGGTGCCCGAAGGCCTCATGATGATCGAGTTCCTGCACGAGTACGCAGGCCTGACCGGCTCGCGCCTCGGCTGCGGGCAGGGCGTCTGCCACGCGTGCGTGGTCATCCTCGACAAGCCGGACGGCACGAGCGAGGAAATGCGCACCTGCATCACCGGCGCGCACTTCTTCAATGGCCGCTCGATCCGCACGATCGAAGGCCACGCGAAGCGCAACGAGGCCGGCGAAGTGGTCGAGCTCTCGCCCATCCAGCAGAAGTTCCTCGATCACTTCAGCTTCCAGTGCGGCTACTGTACGCCGGGCTTCGTCAACGCGGCGACGGTGCTGCTCGAACGCCTCAAGCGCGAGCCCGTTGCGAAGTCTGACGTGGAAAGCACGATCATGGCCGCGCTCGACGGCCACATCTGCCGATGTACGGGCTACGTGCGCTACTACGAGGCCGTGAAGGACGTAGTGATGAGCACGCCTGGACTCGTGAAGGACGCGGCATGAAGCGCGCCCTCCTGACCCGCCTCGCGCACGGCGTGCTGCTGGCCGCCTGTGCGCTCACGCTCGCGGCCTGCGGCCGTGAGGAATCCTCCACATCGGGCGCGGCGTTCACGCCCACGCCCGAGCAGATCGCGCACGGCCGCTATCTGACGCGCGCCGCCGACTGCGCCGCGTGCCACACCGCGAAGGACGGCGCGCCGTTCGCGGGCGGCGCACCGCTCGCTTCGCCGTACGGCACCTTCTACGGTTCGAACATCACGCCCGACAAGGACCACGGCATCGGCAAGTGGAGCGCCGACGACTTCTACGCCGCGCTGCACGACGGCAACGCGCGCGGCAAGCGCCTGTATCCGTCGATGCCGTATACGTCGTACCGGCAGCTTTCGCGCGCCGACACCGACGCGATCTACGCCTACCTGATGACGGTGAAGCCGGTCGCGGTGGACGCCCCGGCGAACGAGCTGAAATTCCCGTACAGCCTGCGCTTTGGCATGGCGCTGTGGGACGTGCTGTTTCTCAAGGATGCGCTGCCCGATGCCTCGGCGGGGCAGTCCGCCGACTGGCAGCGCGGTCGCTATCTCGCGAACGCGCTCGGCCACTGCGCCGAATGCCATACGCCGCGCAATGTGTTCGGCCAGCTCGTCGACGCGAAGCCGCTCTCGGGCGCCGCGCTGGGCCGCGTGGTCGCGCCGGACATCACGCCGGCGGGCCTCGCGGGCCGCGGCTGGACCGCCGCGGACTTGCAGACGTTCTTCAGCGTCGGCATCGCGCCGCAGGGCTCGGCGTTCGGGGAGATGTATCCGGTCGTGCACCTGAGCACGCAGTACCTGAACAAGGACGATGTGCGCGCGCTGTCCGTCTATCTGCTCGGCGACACGCCGCCCGCGCCGCAACCGGTGAAGGCCGTGGCCGCCGACGCGGCGCAGCTCGCGGCGGGCCGCTCGGTGTATATCGCCGTGTGCGCGGGCTGTCACGGGCTGGCGGGCGAGGGCAAGCCGCACGTGGCGGTGCCGATGAACGGCAACTCGACGGTACGCGAGGCCGATCCGCACAATCTGCTCGTGGCGATGCTCGACGGCATCGATACGCAGAAGTTCGCGGGCCTGGAGGATATGCAGGCGATGCCGGCGTTCGCATCGACCCTCAGTGATGACGAGCTTTCGCAACTGGCTAACTACCTGCGTGCTACGTGGGGTGGTCAGAGCGCGAATGTTGCCGCGGCGGATGTCAAGGCGTTGCGCCACGTGGCGCATTGAGTGGTGCAGTAGTGCGTTATGTAGTGCGTTAAGCGCTGCACGCGGTTGTTAGCGAAATGCGGGCCTCGATTTTCGAGGCCCGCATTTTTTTTCCTGTACTCCTGAATAATAGTTTTTGAGGCGGATGGGACGCCGCTCCGTTTAACCTCGTGAGCCTGACTTTCATGGGGGCTATGTATCTCGCCTTCGCACGCCGATACGGGTCCAACTATGAGAAAAATCGCTATCGCAGTCGCCATAATCGCATTGGGCTATTTTTTCTTTACCCATCGAGCAGACTCCCAGGCCTATAGCTGCATTCACAGCACGTCACCGAATGGTCGTTATCTTGCTGAAGAATGCACCCTCGACTGGGATCACGGTGACAACCCCAAGTACGTTGGCCGGCTCTATGACGCCGCCTCGGGCAAGCTGCTCGCGCGACGGACATTGCATACGCCGGTTCCGGGCATCACCTGGGTTAATGATTCCCTGCTGTTTTCGAGCGGCGGCGATGACGAGGACATGGTGCCTTTGCCGCCATCGCTCTACGATCGATTCAACGCCGCTTATTGGCAATTGACACAGTGGTAGATCGAACGGGGCGCCAAAATTCAACCGACCCCACAAAGGAGTAATCTTCGATACGCTACGCGGCACGCGCACGCGTCTCCGCGCACGAAAGCACAACGGATCGCCGACGCAATGACCTGAGGAGCCAAGCCTATGGGAAGCCTTGACGGAAGCATCAATGCAGTCGTGGTGGCGGCAGTCGCCTTCGTGGGCAGTCACTTCATCTTGTCCCATCCGTTGCGCAAACCTCTAGTGAGCGCAATCGGAGAACGCGCGTTTCAGGGCGTCTATTCGCTGGTCTCGTTCGCGACGCTCGGCTGGATGGTCCTCGCCTACCGGCGGGCGCCGCTGACCGAGCCGCTCTGGGCGGTCGGAGACGGCCTCTGGGCGATCGTCACCGTGGTCATGCTGATCGCGTCGATCCTGCTGATGGGCTCCTTGATCCGCAATCCCGCGCTGCCCACGGGCGGGCGCCCCGGAGCGTTTCCGGAGACCGCGCTCGGCGTCTACGCGGTCACGCGTCACCCGATGATGTGGGCCTTCGCGCTCTGGGGCTTGTGTCACATCGCCGTGTATCCGGTCGAGAAGAACATCGTCGTTGCGGCGGCGATGGTCGTGCTCGCGCTCGTCGGCGCCGCCTTGCAGGACCACAAGAAGGAGCGGCTGCAGCCCGAGCAGTGGCCCGCGTGGGAGGCGAAGACGAGCTATCTGCCGTTCGCGGCCATCGCCGCGGGCCGGGCGCGACTGGGCGGCTTCGGCATGCATGCGCTCGCGGGCGGCTTCGTGGTTTGGCTCGTTGCCACCTGGGCGCACCGTCCGCTCACGGGGATGGTCGCCGGCATCTGGCGCTGGCTGTAGCCCGCCGTGGGCCGCGGCCGCGCGAGCGCGTCGCCGATGTTGCACGGAAATTGGTCGGTCACGGTGACAACATCGGCGTGACGGATCACGAAATCGAGTGCGTTCGCCCTGGCTGCTTCCTCAAACGACTTCGCTGAACAGGCGTCCCCAGCCCTTCACGCGGCGGGTGTCGTAGCCGGCGAGCTGCAACGACTTCCAGACCACCGTCGAGATCGTGTCGTAGACGGGAATGCCCGTCTCTTCCTCGAGCGCCGGCACGAGATGCGCGGCCCGGAGGTTGGTGCAGAAGGTCGTGATCGCACGCGGCCCGGCGGCGGCCACTTCGCGCACCATCTCGCGGATCTGCTCGGGCGTGACTTCGGAGAACGCGAAGTTCACCTTCAGGTTCAGGTGCCGCTCGGCGATGCAGTTCAGGCCTTCGCGGCGATAGTTGGCGACGATCTTTTCCTGAACGTCGTCGAGGTAGGGCGTGACGAGGCCGAACGCGTCGGCGCCGGTCTTCTTCAGGATCTCGTTGAGCGCGAGCACGGAGGTCGTGGCCGGGATGCCCGTGGCCTCGGTGATGCGGCGGCACAGACGCTCGTCGGCCTCGAAGCCGAGCCAGCCCGAGGACGTGCCGTTCCAGCCGATGACGTCGACCTTGGCGTCGGCCAGCAGCTCGGCGGCTTGCAGGATTTTCGAGTCGTCGAACTGGCCGAGCGCCTGATTCGAGAGCGAAATCTCCGTGACCGGGAAGCGGGCGAAGTGGGCGGAGACATCGGGCAGGCCCGCGACCATCGCGCTCGTGAGCGGTTCGAGCGCGGTGTTGGACGAAGGCGTGAGCATGCCGAGAAGGGTGCGTTCTTTCATGTCGATCGCTCTTTGAGGAAGGCGGTGTCGAGAGCGTAACGCGAAGTGCCGCGCAGTGCCGGATTGGGGCCCGATGTATGCGCCACTCCCGCCGCGCATCGCTTCCGTCCGCTCGCGGCAGTCCTTGCCTGTACCGCATGAAAATTCGCTGAAAATCAGGGCTTGCGGCCGAATGCTTCGCGCAGCTTCCCCTTAGCCTTTTCCAGCGTTTCCCGCTGCGATTTCGACAGATTCCGGCCCCCGCGATTGATGTAGAAGTTCAGCATCGACATGGCCGACTGAAGCGGCGTGCCCTTGCGCCGCCGACTGCGCAGCGCCGATTCCTTGAGCGATTGCGCAATGGCCGTGGGGCTTCCGTGCGCGAACACGCCCGGGTCCAGCTCCAGCACGTCGCTCGATTCGGTCACCTGCTTAGACCATCGCCGCTTGGTGCCGTTTGAGGATTTTGCGGCGCTTTTTGGGGCTGCCGTATGGGTATGACGCTGACGCGGCGGCCTGCCGCTCTTGCGCCGCGTGGAGGGATGACGGGCTGTATTCATGGCTTGCCTGTGGGTCGCTGACTCGTTTGCTCGATGACCTGATGTTCTTGAGTTCTTGAGCGAGCATGAAGCGGTCCTGCCCGGGGACATGGACGCTTCGAAATCTCATGACCGATGGCGCGCGGCAAACGCGCCGATGCCGCTGTTGCGCACGAGGCGCGCGCAATGGCGTGCGTCGTCAGCTTCGCTTCGAATGCCTCAGGCGCTTGATTACCAGCAGGCATAGCGCCGGCACATGAACGACGCCCATGCCGCACGCAATCACGGCCCATGGCGGCGCTGCCGGGCCGGTCAGCATGGCGCTCACCACACCGAACCCCAAGCCTACGAGCAGCAGCGCAGCATGGGCGATGATCCGTTTCGGCCCTGCGACCGTAAAGCGGGGAATGCTCGCATGGACAAACACGACGATCAATAGCGCGAGGGTGGCGACCAGAGGGGCCATGAGTTTCCTGTGTTTTCCGTGTTGGCGACGACGAGCCGGTGGTCCGGCCGTATGCGTGATTGTGCACGGATCGAGGGCGGGCGGTAATGGCCGGTGCCGCAACGAACGTGCCTCGGCGCGGATCACCTAAACTACAGAACCGGCGCCGACGGGCTTCTCCCGTGCCGCCACCCCGCCATGGCCCATCTCTTCTTCGCGGCTTCGATTCAGCGGCATGTTGCAACGCCCGAGCGCGAGGTCGACGCGCGCACGCTGGGCGAGGCGCTCGCGGCCGTGTTCGATGCGCAGCCGCGGCTGCGCGGCTACATTCTCGACGATCAAGGCGCGCTGCGGCGGCATCTGGCCGTGTTCATCGACGGTCATCCGGTGCGCGACCGGCAGCATCTGTCCGATGCGCTCGGCGAGGCCAGCCGCGTGTATGTCGTTCAGGCGCTATCGGGCGGATGAAGTCCGCACCGTGGAAGGAGAAACCCACATGAGCGATCGATTGCTTGTCGCAACGCGCAAGGGACTGTTCGTACTGCAACACGATGGCAAGGGCGGCTGGACGCCCGGCGCGCCGCATTTCGCGGGCGAGCCGGTCAGCATGGTGCTCTCCGATCCGCGCGACGGGACGCTCTATGCCGCGCTCAATCTCGGCCACTTCGGCGTGAAGCTGCACCGGCTGCGCGCGGGCATGACCGACTGGGAGGAGTGCGCGGTCCCCGTCTACCCTCCGCAGCCGCCCGACGAGACGCGCGCCGGTAACGGCGCGAGCGCGAGTGCAGCAAGTTCAGGTGAGGACGAAGGCGCGGAAACCGACGTGGGCACGGACAACGCGAACGCAGCCGCCCCCGGCCCGCCGTCCCCGCCCTGGACGCTGCAGCAGATCTGGTCGCTCGAAGCGGGCGGCGCGGACGAGCCCGGCGTCCTGTGGGCCGGCACGATCCCCGGCGGCCTGTTCCGCTCCGACGACAGCGCCAGCACCTGGGTGCTCAACCGCGCGCTCTGGGACCGCCCGGAGCGCCGCGAATGGTTCGGCGGCGGCTACGATGCGCCCGGTATTCATTCGGTGATGGTCGATCCGCGCGACAGCCGGCACGTGACGATAGGCATTTCGTGCGGCGGCGTCTGGCAGACCGTCGACGGCGGCGCGACCTGGCGCCTGAGCTCCGAGGGCATGGAAGCCGACTACATGCCGCCCGAGCGGCGCGGCGACGCCAACGTGCAGGACCCGCACCGCGTCGTGCAATGCGCGGCGAATCCCGATGCGCTATGGACGCAGCATCACTGCGCGATCTTCCGCTCGACCGACGGCGCGGCGCGCTGGCAACGCATCGAGGCGCAGCCGTCGAGCTTCGGCTTCGCGGTGGCCGTGCATCCGCGCGAACCCGATACGGCGTGGTTCGTGCCCGCCGTGAAAGACGCCTGCCGGATTCCGGTGGACGGCCAGCTCGTCGTCACGCGTACGCGCGACGGCGGCCGCACGTTCGAGCGTTTCTCGAACGGCTTGCCGCCTGCGCCGGCCTATGACCTCGTATATCGGCATGCGCTCGTCGTGGACGATACGGGCACGCGTCTCGCGATGGGCTCGACCACGGGCGCGCTATGGACTTCCAGCGACGGCGGCGAAAACTGGCGATTGATTTCCGCGCATTTGCCGCCGGTGTATTGCGTGCGGTTCGGATAACTTAGGATCTGGATTCCTGATTGAATCAAAATCCCTGCACGGTGCCGGTATTATGCGCGACCAGCATCACCACACCCAGAATGCAGGCGCCGATCAGCAGCGCGAGTCCCACCGCCACGAACGGCAGAACGCTGAAGTTCACATTGGCGAAGTCGGCGTCGTGCGATGCGCGCTTGCGCACGCCGAAGAAGCTCCACAACACAATGCGTATCATCCGTACGAGTTCCATCCTGTCCTCCGTGCTGTTCGATCGGGCTCGATCTCGTGAACCCATGTTCGGTCTTTCACGAGGCCACGAAAAGAAGCAGTTGCCAACGATTTGACGGATGCAGTCGGGACCTTGCCGCCACAAGCAGGCCGTAAACAAAAATGCCCCGGCACAGGCGTGCCGGGGCGAAGTGCTTGCCACGCTACAGGCAAAAAGAGCCGCAAGCTCTGCGGGTTTAGGTGATGATCCGGGCACTCGCGCAGTGATCCCCGCGCATCCCGGGAGAACGTCCCCGGATTCGATGCGCGCTGGCCCAAATGATCCGCTCCGGCGCAAGCGCCGTACAGAAGCAGTCGGCGAAAAATTGACCGCAGCAGAGCGCTTTTCAAGTCCGGCGAGACAGACGAAAATCGGGCGTTCTGCGGCACCGGCCTGGATGGGGAAGACCGGGAGCCGCGCCCTCATCAGAAGAGAACGCATGACACGCTACGAACGGCTCGCGCAGGGCATGGCCGCGGAGATTCGCTCGGGGAACCTCGCACCGGGCTCGCGCATGCCCTCGCTGCGGCAGATCATTGCCCAGCACGGCGTGAGCCAGTCCACCGCCGCGCGCGCCTACTATCTGCTCGAACAGTGGGGTCTCGACCTCGACGCACTCGGCGAGGCGCTGGAGAAGCATCCCATTCGCGCCTGCTGGTTCATGACGAACTTCCAGAATCCCACGGGCGTGACCTTGTCGGCGCAAAAGAAGCAGGCCCTTGTGGAACTGCTCGCGCGGCACGAGGTCCCGCTCATTGAAGACGATGTCTACGGCGAGCTGCACTACGCGCCCAACTATCCGCCGCCGGCCATGGCGTTCGACAAGCGCGGCCTTGTCATGCACTGCGGGTCGTTTTCGAAGACGCTCGCGCCGGGCTATCGCGTGGGCTGGGCGAGCGCGGGGCGCTTCGCCCAGCGCGTGCAGCGGCTCAAGCTCATGACCACGCTTTCGGCGAGCATTCCCGTGCAGGCCGGCATCGCCGATTATCTGGAGCACGGCGGCTACGAGCGGCACCTGAAGAAGATCCGCCTCGCGATGCAGGCCCAGCGCGAGGCGATGACGGAGGCAATCCGCTGCTGGCTGCCCGAGGGCACGCAGCTCACGCAACCCGAGGGCGGTTATTTTCTGTGGCTCACGTTCCGCGAGCGCATCGACGCGATGGCGCTCCATCGGCTGGCCATCGAGCGCGGCATCAGCGTGGCGCCGGGGCCGCTATTCTCCGCGTCCCATGCGTTCGAAAACTGCATCCGGCTCAATTACGGGCATCCGTGGTCACCGCGTATCGACGAGGCGATCCACACGCTCGGCGAACTGCTCGTGCATCCCGACGTGCGGGCGCGCGACTGAGCACAACGCAACGGAGCGGCAACTGCGCGCCGGACGCGCGCCGTGCGTGCAGTCGATCGTATCGAGGGGAGGTGCCCGGAGCGGCGCAGGGCGCGCCATGATCTCCGGTTTGCGGACTGATCGTCCGTCGCGTGAGGGACCGCCGCTGCGCTCGACGCGAGCCAGGCGTGCCCCTCAAAGGAATGACGCCGGCTTTACGCCTTGACGTTCCAGACCCAGCCCGCGGGGTCGGCGACCTTGCCGCGCTGGATGCCGGTGAGCAGCGTGCGCAGACGGCGCGTCACTTCGCCTTCGCCGCCGTCGCCGATCGAGAACTCGCCGCCCACATGGCGCACGGTGCCGATCGCCGTAACCACGGCCGCCGTGCCGCAGGCGAACGTTTCCTTGATGCGGCCCGAGGCGGCGTCGTCGCGCCACGTGTCGAACGCGACGGGCGATTCGTTGACCGTGAGGCCTTCCTTGCGCGCGAGCTCGATGATCGACGCGCGCGTGATGCCCGGCAGGATCGTGCCGGAGAGCGGCGGCGTGACGAGCGAGCCGTCGTCGAGCACGAAGAACACGTTCATGCCGCCGAGCTCTTCGATCCAGCGGTGCTGCGCCGCGTCGAGGAACACGACCTGGTCGCAGCCGTGCGCCGATGCCTCGGTCTGCGCGATCAGGCTGGCCGCATAATTGCCGCCGCACTTGGCCGCGCCCGTGCCGCCCGGCGCCGCGCGCGTGTACTGGTCCGAGACCCAGACCGTGACCGCCGACTTGCCCGACTTGAAGTAGGGACCGACCGGACAGGCGATCACGCAGAAGATGTACTCGTTCGCGGCCCGCACGCCGAGGAAGCTCTCGTTGGCGAACATGAAGGGGCGCAGGTAGAGGCTGCCGTCGCCGCCCGGCACCCAGGCGCGGTCGATGTCGACGAGCGCTTCCACGGCGCGCAGGAACAGCTCTTCGGGCAGGTCGGCCATCGACATGCGCGCGGCCGAGTTGCGGAAGCGCCTGGCGTTTTCCTGCGGGCGGAACAGCGAGATCTGGCCGTTTTCGCCGCGATAGGCCTTCATGCCCTCGAAAATTTCCTGCGCGTAGTGCAGGACGGCGCAGGCCGGGTCGATCTGGAACGGACGGCGCGCTTCCACCTTGGCGTCATGCCAGCCGGTGCCTTCCGTCCAGCGGATCGTGACCATGTGATCCGTGAAAACGCGCCCGAACACCGGATTGGTCAGCCGCGCGGCGATTTCGTCGGCGGGCGTGGGATTCGGGTGCCGTTCCACGGCGATTTCAAGGGGACGGGGGGTGTTCATGTGCGTCGTCTCTCGCGGTTATTGATCGAAAAAGCCCAGGCCGATGTTCTACCAGATATCGCGAGGTTCGGCGAATATTCGGCGGCCGGGCGGTTCCGTTTCCCCCAAAAAGTCGCGCAATGGCGGGGCCGGCCGCTGCCGCGCGCCGCGCAGCCAGGCCGTGGCCGCACCCGGCGTCGGGCGCGAGACGGGCGTCAGGCGGGCGCCTGCTCCTGCCGCGAGACGCTGGCGGCCACCTTCACGCGGCTCACGTAAGCCAGCGCGGACAAGCTGATCATCGCGGTCGCGATCAGCCAGTAGCTCGGCGCGCTCTTGTCGCCGGTGGCGCTCAGCATCCAGGTGACGATGGCCGGCGTGAAGCCGCCGAACACGGTCACGCCGATGTTGTAGCCGATCGACATGCCCGTCGCGCGCGTCGCGGCCGGAAAAATCTCGGCCATGAGCGCGGGCAGCGCGCCGAAATAGATCGACTTCAGGAGCGCGAGCCACGCGATCAAGACGAAGAGCGGCAGCGCGCTCGCATGGCTCGTCGCCCAGGCGAAGCCGGGATAGGCGCTCGCGAGAAACAGCAGCGCCACGCAGGTCATCTGCGTGCGCCGGCCGATGCGGTCGGACAGATGCCCCGCGAACGGCGTGACGACCGTGAGGATCACGCCGCCGGCCATCGTCGCCGCGAAGCCCGTTGCCGGGGGCAGATGAAGCTCGCGGATCGCGAAGGTCGGAATGTACTGGAGCAGATAGTTGACCGCCGTCGAGACGGTCAAGAGGCCGATGGCCGTGAGCACGAGGCGCTTTTGCTGGCCCAGCACCTCGCGCACGGGCGTTTCGGTGCGCGCGGCGCGCTTGAAGTCCTCGGCGTCCTCGATGAAACGGCGCAGATAGAGGCCCACCGGACCGATCAGCAATCCGAAGAAAAACGGCAGGCGCCAGCCCCAGGCCGCGAGATCGGCGGGCGCCATGAGGCGTGCGAGGCCGTAGCCGAACGAGGCCGCGAGCAGCGTCGCGAGCCCTTGCGTCGCGAACTGCCAGCTCGCGAGAAAGCCGCGCCGGTGCGGGGCGTGCTCGATCAGCATCGCCGTGGACGCGCCGAACTCGCCGCCCGCCGAAAAACCCTGAATGAGGCGCGCCGCGAACACCGCGAGCGGCGCGCTCAGGCCGATGGCCGCGTAGTCGGGAATCAGCGCGATGATCGCCGTGCCCACCATCATGAGGCTCACCGAGGCCATCAGCGCGGCCTTGCGTCCGCGCCGGTCGGCATAGGCGCCGAGCACCGCGCCGCCGATCGGCCGCACGAGATACGAGGCGCCGAAGGTGCCGAACGTGAGCAGCATCGAGACGGTTTCGTTGACGGCCGGAAAAAAGTGCTTGCCGATGTAGACCGCGAAGAACCCGTAAATGGCGATGTCGAACCATTCGAGCGCGTTGCCGGCGGAGGTGGCGATGACGAGCCTGACGAGGCTCACGGGTGGCTTGGCGGACATGGCGGCGGCCCTTATTGGATGACGGCGTCGGAGGCGCGCTGCGCCTGGGCTTGTGCGTGTGCCTGCGCGTGCGTGGCGGCGAGGCGCGCGGCGGCGTCGCCGAGGTCCCACCAGAGCCCGGCCATCACGGCAAGCGCCTCGCGCGCGACGGAGCCGAGCAGATGCTCGTTCGGCGCATGCTGCGCGCAGGCCGGATACGAGTGCGGGACCCAGAGCGTCGGCAGGCCGAGCGTGTACGCGAACACGTCGTTGGGCACGGTGCCGCCGAGGTTCGGCAGCAGCGCCGGTTTCTTGTTTGTCGATGCGCGCAGCGAATCGAGCGCCCAGTGCACCCAGGCGTCGTCGGGGTCGAGGCGCGTGGCCGCGGAAATCTGCGTGACGCGCACCTTCACGTCGTCAAAGCCGAGCCGCGCGAAATGCGCTTCCAGATGCTCGCCGGCGCGCGCGGCGTCCGTGCCCACCACGAAGCGCAGCTGGCAGGTCGCCTTGGCCGTGGGCGGAATCGCGTTGACGGGCGCGTCGGGATTGCCGGCCTTGAACGCGAGCACTTCGAGCGTGTTCCAGGCGATCACGCGCTCGGTGGGCGTGAGGCCGGGCTCGCCCCAGTCCGGGTCGATTCCGGGCGCGTCTTCGTCGCCGCCGAGCACGATGTCGGCAAGCGCTTCGCGCACGCTCGCCGGGATCGGCGGCGGGCGCAGGCCGTCCACGGCGATGGCGCCGTGCCGGTCGACAAGGCTCGCGATCGCGTGCGAGAGCACGACGGCCGGATTGCGCAGCGCGCCGCCCCAGTTCCCGGAGTGATGGGCGCCTTTGCGCAGATCGACGAGCAACTCGAACGTCACGCCGCCGCGCGAGCCGAGGAACAGCGTGGGCCGCTCGGCCAGCACGCGCGGGCCGTCCGAGGCGATGAACACGTCCGCCGCGAGCGCTTCGCGATGCGCTGCGCAAACTTCGTCGAGGCCCGGCGAGCCGATTTCCTCGCCGGTTTCGAAAATCAGCTTCACGTTGTAGCCGAGCCGGCCGCCGCGCGCTTCGAGCACCGCGGCGAGCGCGGCGAAGTTCACGGAGTGCTGGCCCTTGTTGTCGGCGGTGCCGCGGCCGTACCAGCGGTCGCCTTCCACGGTGATCGTCCAGGGCGCAAGGCCCTCGCGCCACTGCTCGTCGTAACCGCGCACGACGTCGCCGTGGCCGTAGGTCAGCACGGTCGGCAGGGCCGGGTCCTCGATGCGCTCGGCGATCAGCAACGGGGCGCGCGCCGTTGCCGGATTCTCGACGATGCGGCTCGTGAAGCCGAGCGGCGCGAGCGCGGGCGCCACCTCGTCGGCGAGATAGGCGCGCAGGGCGTCGGCCTGGGCGGGATTCTGGCTTTCCGTGCGAAAGCCGACGCGGCGCTGAAGATCGGTGAGAAACGCACCGGTGTCGTAGACGCGCAGCGCGCGGTCGATGGCGGTTTGCCGGGACTCGTTCAAAGGGGGCTCCTCTCTTGTCTCGTGTTCGCACCGCTCGTGCTGCAAACGGCAGGCAATGAAACTAGTCTAGGAAGGTCAAAAATTCGCAACAATTTCAAAATTTGCGGATAGCATTGCCGAAATGGCAACGCAGTAAACGCCCTCTGAACGCTCATCGAACCGGACGGATAAGCCGATGCTTCATGGAATCGCCCTGCGCTACTTCGTCGAGGTCGCGCGCACGGGGTCGCTGGCGGCGGCCTCGGAGAACCTGCACGTTGCCGTCTCGGCGATCAGCCGGCAGATCGGCAAGCTCGAGCAGGACGTGGGCACGGCGCTCTTCGAGCGCATGCCGCGCGGCATGGTCCTGACCGAATCGGGCGAGCGGCTTGCCGAGCACGCGCGGCGCGCGCTGCTCGAAGGCGATGCCGTGCTCGCCGAGATCGCCACCGCGAAGGCGCTCGGGCGCGGCATCGTGCGCATCGGCTGCACCGAGGGCTTCACGCGTTCGTTCCTCCCGCACGTGCTCGCGGAGCATCACGCCGCTGCGCCGCAGGTGCATTTCAATCTGCGCTCGGGCACGCCATCGCAGGTCGAGCAGTGGGTGGCCACGGGCGAGGTGGATCTGGGGCTCGCGTTTTCGAGCGGAGACCCCGCGAAGGTTCAGGTGGAATACAGTGCCGAGGCGCCGGTCTGCGCGCTGCTCGCGCCCGGCCATCCGCTGGCGCGCCGCGCGTCGCTCACACTCGCGGATCTGCGCGACTATCCCGTCGCGCTGCTCGCGCGCGGCAATACGGCTCGCCAGCTATTCGACGAATGTTGCGCGCGCAACGGCATCACGCTCGAACCGATTCTCACGAGCAACAATTCGAGCGCCTTGCACGCGTTTGCGTCGCTCGCGGGCGCGATCACGCTGGGCAGCAAGCTCTCGCTTTCGGGCCTCGCGAACGATCTTCCGCTGGTCGCTAAGCGCTTCGACGAGCCCTTGCTCAACCAGCGCAATCTCTGCGTGATGACGATGCGCGAGCGGCGGCTCTCGCGCCCGATCGAGCGCGTGTTGCGGGCCTTGATTGCGGAGATCGAACGCGCGTTGTGAAGGGCGCGCCGATGCTATGCTTGATTCGATTTGCGGCGTGGCTGATGCGTCGCCCAACCTTCGGAGATTGACGACATGACAACAGAAAAAGTGGCAGTGGTGACCGCGGGCGGCAGCGGCATGGGCGCGGCCGCCGCGCGCCGCCTGGCCGCCGACGGCTTCAGGATGGCGATTCTCTCGTCCTCGGGCAAAGGCGAAGCGCTGGCCGCGGAACTCGGCGGCGTGGGCGTGACGGGCTCGAATCAGTCGAACGAGGACCTGCAGAAACTCGTCGACCTGACGATGTCACGCTGGGGCCGCATCGACGTGCTCGTGAACAGCGCGGGCCACGGTCCGCGCGGCCCGCTGCTCGATATCTCCGACGAGGACTGGCACCGGGGCATGGACACCTACCTGATGAACGTGATTCGCCCGACGCGCCTCGTGGCGCCCATCATGCAGAAGCAGCAGGGCGGCGTCGTCATCAATATTTCCACCGCGTGGGCTTTCGAGCCGAGCGAGATGTTCCCCACTTCGACCGTGTTCCGCGCCGGTTTGGCCTCGTACACTAAGCTCTTCGCGGACAGCCAGGCCAAACACAATATTCGCATGAACAACGTGTTGCCTGGCTGGATCGACAGCCTTCCCGCGCTGGAGGAGCGCCGCGAAAGCGTCCCGCTCCAGCGTTACGGAACGAGCGAGGAAATCGCGGCGACCATCGCGTTTCTTGCGTCCGATGGCGCGGCTTATATCACGGGCCAGAATATTCGCGTCGATGGTGGCGTGACGAGATCGGTTTGAGTCTGCGAGGCGGGGGAGTTGGCGAATACGCGAAAATCCCACATTGCGAAACGATGTCGCGTATCCCAGAAAAATCTGTCGCGACGCAGCATACCGACGTTGCATATCATTGAATGCGGTTGCACATCGCGAAACAAGAAGCGTATGTGACTGAATTTAATGGAATTTTTTGATTCCATCGGGCAGCGTATCCAAGACCACGGCCATCACGTATCTCGATACTCTCTTCCCATGGGGAACACCTACGCAGGTTCACAACGCGTACACGTTCCGAAATTTTCTAAACCATGGGAGAGACGAAATGTTGCACGTTTATATCGAGCCGGTGCCGAAAGGCCAGTGGGGGCCAATCGACGGATATCGCATTGAAACCGAGGATGGAACGAAGCTCTCGGGCGAGTTGCTGCGTTCCGAGCAACTGGCGGTGAGCGAGGCAAGGTTGCATGGCTATGTGCCGTTGCTTGCGACGGTGCGCATCCCGGACAAGGCCGTCGCCGAGCATTGGAAACCCGCCGATAAGGCGCTCATGGCGGTTTGATTTTCGATGTGGTCCGATGTGGTCAATAAAGAGCTCCGCGCGCTTCCCGCCTGCACGGGCGCGAAGCGCGCTCAATGAACCGAGTGGACTGAGCGGTTATTCTTGTCTTCCGGCTGCCACAGGAGGCATGGATGGAAGACACATGGCAATTCCAGGTGAGAATCGTCGTCGCGCCCGAACTGGCCGACGCGCTGCGCTCGCGCGGGCCCCATGAGGGGCGCGATTTGCTCGAAGCGGTTTTACGTCAGCGAAATGCCTCGTTGAAATGCCAGTTCGATGCCTTCGCCGATTATGTCGAAGAGGCGGCGCGCGTGGGCCCGGACAGGTATCCGCTTTATCAGTGGACCAAAGATACGATCGGCAACCCCGAGAAAAAGGCGAAGTACCTGAAGTCGTTTGCGGTGTACGTGAGCGGTGCGGAGGTCTACGACAAGGAAACCGCCGACTGGTTGTACACGCAACTTTCCGCCCTCGCTAGCAAGGCGGCCATCGAGAGCGTGAGCCGCTTCGATACGAACCCGGCCAACAATCCCCAGCCGCCTGAGAGAAAGTAAGCGCAAGTAAGCGCGACCGCCTCTCATCCCATCCCGCAGCGATGCCGCAGTGCGCCGCTATCGATACGGCACAGCCCGGTTCTGAGCGGCGCGGCCGCTCAATGCGACATGAGCACCGGCAGCGTCATCGTGAGCAGGATCGTGCGCGTCGCGCCGCCCAGGACCATCTCCTGGAGCCGCGCGTGGCCATAGGCGCCCATCACGAGCAGGTCGAAATTGCCGTCGGCGGCGTAGCTGAGCAGGGCTTCGCCCGTGGTGTCGGGGGCGCCCCGGTCGAAGCGCGCGATGTCGACGGAGGTCGCGCCCTGGCGCGCGAGCATGGCCGCCAGATCCGTACACGAGGCCTGCGAGGCGGCGGACTCGAACGGGCCCGACGTGGTCGCGATGGTCACGTGCGCCGCGCGCGTGATGAAGGGCATCGCGTCGTGAACCGCGCGCGCCGCTTCGCGGCTGCTGTTCCACGCAATGAGCACGCGCTCGCCAACGGTTTCGAAATAGCCGGTGTAGGGCATCACGAGCACGGGGCCGCCCGCGCCCATCACGATCGTCTCGGCGAAGCGATCGGCGATATAAGCCTCGGGATCGTCCAGATCGGTCTGCCCGACGATGGTGAGATCGGAAGCCCGGCTGCGCTGCGTGACGGCGGCAATCGGGTCGCCCTCGGCGGCGATCCACGCGCCTTCGATCTGGGCGCGCGCCAGCTCCGCATGGAATAGCCGCTCGATGGCGCCGCGCTGTTCCGCGCGGAGCTTGCGGTGCGCTTCGTAATAGTCGACGGTGCCCGCCATCACGTAAAACTCGCGCGGGTTAGGCTCGAAGGTGGCGAACAGACCGTCCAGATGCGCGCCGCTGGTGCGGGCGAGCTTCAGGGCGAGCGAAAGCCGCGCGTTGGCGCGCGCGCTCGTGTCCAGATGGACCGTCAAGGTCTTGTAGGTCATGGCAGGGCTCCGGCGAGGTGAGGAGAGCGATCGCGGCCTGGCCCGACGTGAGCACACGTGAACACACGTGTGCAACGCGGGCGGCGCGGTGATTCGAGTCTAGGAATGGGCGCCGTTTCGCCGTTGATTTAAATCAAGCGTCGCTTCGCAAGGACCGGACGCGCCGGGCTGCGGCGGGCGAGGGACGGCATTGAGCCAGATCAATCGCGAAACGCCGTGCGCTCATAGAGTGGATACGGAGCGTGCCGCAGGACGGCGGAGCACGAGACGGAGAACAGCCATGACACTCAAAGGGACAGTCGACGCCGGCACATGGATCGTGGAAGCGGTCACGGCGCCCGCGCCGCAAGGCGGTTTTGTCTGCCATATCAGCATCGTGCAGGGCGAGCCCGAACAGCCGTTCGGCCATGCGTTTGCCCATCATCGAACCTTCGACACGGAGGCCGCCGCCGTGCTGGACGGCCTGCGCGAAGGCATGTTGTGGATCGACCTGAAGAGCTGGCACGCCTTCCACGTATAGGGCCGGCGTCGTACCGGGCCGATGGTGGAGCTGATCCGGCGCGCCAGTGGGCCGGTGCGCGCACGCCAAAAACAACACGAGGCACGGAGGCCGCGGCGATGGGACTGGGAATGCAGATTGTCTATATGGGCTTTGCGGGGTCGGCGGCCATCGAGGCGGAGGCCGGCGTCCAGCTATTGCGTCTCGAACGCTTTAGCGCTCTGCTGCGGTCCTGCCATCTGGCGATCGAGTCGCTGCACGATGCCCAGCAGCATCAGGCCTACGACGTGCGCCTCGACCTGCTCTACGCGTCGGACGGGCTCAGGCCCGTCGTCCATTGCACCGGCGACGATCCGATCGCCGCCCTGCGCGAGGCCTTCGATGCCGCCGAGTACGAGCTGAAGCGCGCGGACGCTTCGAGCGGCTTTGCAGCGGACGGCCGTATCCGGCGCGACCATTGAAGCGATGACGATCTGCCTGGCGCGGCGCGCACGGCTCAGGGTTCGTCCGCGTCGTCGAGCAGCTTGTGGCGCAGCGCGTAGCGCACGAGCGCGGCTTCGTGCGGCATCTGCATTTTTTCGAGGATGCGCACCTTGTAGGTGCTCACGGTCTTGCTGCTCACGCAAAGCGCCTGCGCGATCTCGCTGATGGTCTGCCCGGCGGCGAGGCGCCGGAACACGTCGAATTCGCGGTCGGAGAGCCGCTGGTGCGGCAGCGTGTCGGCGGGCTCGTTCAGGCTCTGCGCGAAGCGCTCGGCCATGGCCATGCTCACGTAGACGCCGCCCGTGGCCACCTTCGTCACCGCGTTTACGAGCTCCGCGCTGGCGCTCTCCTTGGTGAGATAGCCCGAGGCCCCGGCCTTGAATGCGCGCACCGCGTATTGCTGCTCGGCATGCATGGTCAGCACGAGAATGCGCAGCGCGGGCTTCTCTTCCTTGATCTGCCGGATGAGATCGACGCCGCTGCGTCCCGGCATCGAAAGATCGAGCACCAGCACCTGGGCCTCGCGCTCGCGGGCGAGCGCGAGCGTGGTGGCGCCGTCGCAGCCTTCGCCCACGATTTCGAAGTCGCGCGCGTCCTCGAGGATGCGGCGCAGACCGTCACGCACGAGCGTGTGGTCGTCGGCGAGGATCACCTTGATCATGAAGCGGTCTCCTCGGGGAGCAGGGCGTCGAGCTCGAACGTGACCGAAAGGGCAAAGCCTTCACCGGGTGCCGTGTCGATTTCCACCGTGCCGTTGAACATGTGCGCGCGCTCGCGAATGCCAAGCAATCCGAACGATTTGTCATGGCGGGTGCGCTCGGGCGCGTGGCCGGCTTCGGCGTCGGTGCCTCGGCCATTGTCGACGATGCGCAGCGTGCAGTGGCGTCCGTCGACTTCGAGCGTGAGCACCACGAGACTCGCTTCGGCGTGGCGCGCGACGTTGGTGAGCGTTTCCTGGACGATGCGAAAGAGCGTGGTGGCCGCGGCGCCCGAAAACGCCGTGTTGCCGGTGTGGATGTGCCGCTGGACGGTGATGCCGTAGCGGCTCGTGAAGTCGTTCGCGAGCCATTCGATCGCGGGCACGAGCCCGAGGTCGTCGAGCATCACGGGGCGCAGGTCGGCCGCGATGCGCCGCACGGCCCTCACGGTCGAGTCGATCAGCTTGCTCATGCCCGCGAGGCGCGCGGCGACTTCGTTGTCGAGCGCGCCGCCGAGCCGGTGCTCCAGCGAGGAAAGATCGATTTTGAGCGCCGTGAGCTGCTGGCCCAGATCGTCGTGGAGCTCGCGCGCGATGCGCGTTTTTTCGGCCTCGCGCACGTTCTGCAGATTGGCCGAGAGCTCGCGCAGTTCCTCGCGCGAGCGCTTGAGCGAGTTCTCGGCGCGCAGCCGCTCCGTGATGTCGCGCAGCATGACCGTGTAGAGCTTGCCCGAGACGTCGCGGACCTGCGAGATCGACGCTTCGATGGGAAACTCCTCGCCGTTGGCGCGCAGGCCATGGAGCACGCGCTGCTGGCGGCCCATCTGGCGCTCGGTGACGCCGGTGGCGCCGAACTGGTCGACGTGCTGCTCGTGGGCCGCGCGAAAGCGCGCGGGAATAAAGCGCGAGAGCGGCGAGCCGATTGCCTCCATGGCGGAGAGCCCGAACACGAACTCGGCGGCCGGATTGAAGATGACCACGCGCTGCGTCTCGTCGACGGTGATGATGGCTTCCATCGACGAACGGATGATGCCCATCATGCGCGCCTCGTTCAGGCGGGCGTCGCCGTCGGCCGGCTCGGGCGCGAGCGCGGCCTGGGAGCGCGCGAGCCGGTGCGCGAGCCAGGCGCACAGCGCGGCGGCGAGAGCGCCCGCGAGCAGGATGGCCGCCGCGCAGGTGGCCGCGCCCGTGACGAGCGGGCTGCCGTCGGTGCTCGCGTCGAGCGTGAGCGTGGCGCCGCCGAACGCGAGGGTGTCGAGGTGCGCGAAGCGCTTGCCGGGCGTGACTTCGGCGGCTTCGGTCGGGGCGCTGCGATAAAGCTCGACCGATGGCCGCCCGGCATGCACGGCGAGCGTGAGGTCGGGTTGCGCGGCGAGGATCGGCCCGAAAAGCCGTTGCGGGTCGAGCAGGGCCACGGCGAATCCCGATGGCGGGCGCTGCCCGACGCCTGCCGCCGGAGCGGCTGTCGCTGATGCCGCCGATGTCGTCGGTGCCCCATATGCGGGCAGATAGAGCATCAGTTGCGGCGGCCCGTTGTCCGAGGCCGGTTCCGCGGCAAGGCCCGCATGGCCGGTCTGCGTGGCGTAGCGGCGCGCGGCCGCGTCGTCGGCGGTGTGGCCGAAGGCGCTGCTGGGCGCCGTGGCGGTGAGTCCGGCCCATAGCGCGGTGCCGCCGGGCTGCGCGGACTGGCCGTTTTGCAGGCCGGCGGGCAGCGCGAAATAGCCGAGTGCGACGACCGAACTGCGCGCATTCTCCAGATCGACGCCCGCGACGTAGCGCTGCCAGCCTTCGGGATCGGTGGCGCTCGCTTGCGCGAGCCGCGTGCGGGCGCCGCGCAGTATCGCTTCGTCGACGATGAGCGCCTGCTCGACAGTCTCGCGCAGCGCCGACGCGCGGCGCGCAAAGCGTTGCTCGGCGGCGCTTTGCCATTGCTGCGCGACGAAGGCCGCGCCGGCGCCCGCGAGCGCGAAAGCGACGACGAACGCGAGCGCGGCCGCCATACCCGGCTGGCCGAGGCGCGCGAACCGCGCGTGCCTCGCGCCTTGCTGCGGATTGGGCGGATTGGCCGGATTGGCCGGATTGGCGCCGGTGCTCATGACAACGGCCCGGGACTGAACGCTTGCGCAGCGGATGCGTGAACCATGCTCTCTTGGGGTAGCGACTGCGTTGGAGAGAACCCGGCGCGCGAGGCCGCACGGGTTGCTTGCCCCAATTTTAAATTCGGCGCGAACGGCCGTCTTGAAAATCTTTCGCCCTGTGTAAGGACACCGATGAGCACGCAGGTGCTTGCGGCCGGCTTGCGGCCGGCGCGGCAAGGCCACCGCGTCGGCCCGGCGGCGCTCCCGCAAGCCGGCTCAGCTCGCGGGTCCCGCGGCGCCGGCGGACTCGCAGGGCGGGCACGGCGACTCGCGCACGGGGTCCTCGGGAAGCTCGACCGTCTGCCCTTGCTCGGGCACGCTGCAGTCCCAGTGCAGCGTTTCCTCGATGCGCCGGCGTAGCGCATCGGCCGCGGCGGGCTCGCCATGCGTCACGAACGTGCGCACGGGCGCGCACGTCATGGCGGCCAGCCAGCGCAGCGTCTCCCGATAGTCCGAATGGGCCGAGAGCGCGGAAATCGACGCCACCTCGGCGCGCACGCGCACATAGTCGCCGTGCAGCTTGATCGTCGGCGCATGCGCTTCGAGCGCCGCGCCGCGCGTGCCCGGCGCCTGGTAGCCCACGAGCGCGATCGTGTTGCGCGGGTCGGGCGCATAGAGGCTCAGATGATGGAGCACGCGTCCGCCCGTGGCCATGCCGCTGCCCGCGATGATGACCATCGGCCCGTTGCGCGAGGCGATGGCCTTCGAGTCGTCGACGGTGCGCGTCATGAACGCCGCGTGGTCGATCGCGTGGAGCTGCGAGACCGTGAGCCGGTGCTCGCGCATGTGGCGGCGGTAGAGGTCGGTCACGCTGATCGCCATCGGGCTGTCGAGGTAGACCGGAACGTTGGCCATGCGCCCGGACTCCTTCAGGCGGGCGATGTGGTAGAGCACTTCCTGCGCGCGCCCCACGGCGAAGCAGGGCATCACCACGAGGCCGCCGCGCGCGAACGTGCGCGCGAACACGGCGGCGAGTTCGTCCTCCGGATTGACGGCCGCGTGCAGCCGGTCGCCATAGGTCGATTCGACCACGAGGTAGTCGGCATGGACCGGTGGCAAGGGCGCGCGCGTAATGGGGTCGTCGGGGCGCCCGAGGTCGCCCGAGAACGCGATCACCGTGTGGCCGCTGCACAGCACGACGGTCGCGGCGCCGAGGATGTGCCCCGCGGGCAGGAACCGGAAGACGAGCTGCTCGCCGAGCGAGACCGGCGTATCGAAATCGCGCGGCCCGATGAGCCGCAGCGCGGCTTCGGCGTCTTCGAGCGTGTAGAGCGGCAGGGCCGGGTGGTGCTTCGAGTAGCCGTGCCGGTTCGCGAACGCGGCGTCTTCTTCCTGCAGCCGGGCGCTGTCGCGCAGCATCACTTCGCAGAGGTCGGCCGTGCCCGGCGTGCAATAGACCGGGCCGCGATAGCCGTTTCTGGCCAGCACCGGCAGGTAGCCGCAGTGGTCGATGTGCGCATGCGTGAGGATCACGGCGTCGAGCGTATCGGCGGCAAAGGGCAGCGGCGCCCAGTTGCGCAAGCGCAGGTTCTTGGTGCCCTGGAACAAGCCGCAATCGATCAGCACGCGCTTGCCTTGCGCCTCCAGCAAATAGCGCGAACCTGTGACCGTTTGCGCCGCCCCCAGAAAGGTTAGCTTCATCATGTCTCCTCGCCGTGCGCCGCCAAGGCGCGCCTGCTACGCATTGGAGCGCGCTTTGGCGCCCGGCAATTGACCTGCGTCAGACGCGCGGGGCATTGGCGCGCGACGGCTTGGTGTTGAGCCAGATCAAACGGGCGAGGGTGGACGGTTTCTACATTGGGGCGTGCGGCTCGCTGTCGCGAGCGCGTTTTTCGATTGGGGATCGTTGCGATGTCTCACGGTTCGGGTATCGGCCGGGCTCGGGTCCTGACCTGGATCCTGGCGCTGGTTCCGGTTCTGCTCACAGTGCTGCTCATGGCAATGCTGGCGCTCATGCTTGCAGCCTGCGCGACCGATGCGGGCCGCAGCGCCTTCCGTCACACCGAGACCGAACTGGAGGCCGCGCGCGAGCAGGCGGCGATCGAGTGCGCGACGCCCGGCGACTGCGCGCTGGCCTGGGAGCGCGCGCGGGCGTTCGTGCAACTGCCGGGCTGGATGTACCGCGACTGCTCCGCCCAGTTGCGCGAGGCGCAGCTCGAATTCGCGCGCGAGGTCGGCGGCGTGAGATAAGGGCGTGAGACAGGGACGCGAGACGGGGGCGCGAGACAGCGGCGCGGCCTAGACGGCGAGAATCTCCATCGCCTGGCGCTTGAGGTCGAGAAACACCGGCTCGAGCATCATTTCCCAATGGCGGGGCCGCGGCAGGTCGATGTTGCTCACGAGCGCGATGCGCCCCGGATGCGTGCTCATGACCACGAGCCGCTCGCCCAGCAGGATCGCTTCGTCGATATCGTGCGTGATGAACACCACGGTCGCATGAATGCGCTCCCACAGATTGAGCAGGAACTGCTGCATCACACGGCGCGTCTGCGCATCGAGCGCGCCGAACGGCTCGTCCATCAGCAGCACGCGCGGCTGCATCACGAGCGCGCGCGCGATGGCCACGCGCTGCTGCATGCCGCCCGAAAGCTCATAGGGCTTGTGCGATTCGAAGCCCGTGAGGCCGATGATGCCGATCAACTGGTCCACGAGGTCCCAGTCGATCTTGCGGGGCGCGCGCATTTTCAGGCCGAACGCGATGTTATCGCGCAGCGAGAGCCACGGGTAAAGCCCCGGCTGCTGGAACACCACGACGCGGTCGGGGCCCGGCTTCGTGATCGGCTTGCCGTCGAGCACGAGCCGGCCCGCGCTCGCGGGCGTGAGGCCGGCCAGCATGTTCAGCAGCGTGGACTTGCCGCAACCCGAGGCGCCAAGGATCGTCACGAAGGTGCTGTCCTCGATCGTCAGCGAGACATTCTCGAGGACGTGCAGGTTGCCGTAGTTCTTGCTGACGTTGTCGATGGCGATGGTCATGGATGGCGTCGCGTCATTTCGCCTGCAGCGCTCTCGCCGCATAGCTCGAATCCACGGCGGGCGTGAAGCTCGCCGGCACGTCGGTGATGCGGCCGATGCTCTTCAGCACGCGCGCCGTGTTCACGAGCGTTTTGGTCGTGGCCGACGTCGCGATGCCCGCGCCCGTGCCCAGCACGCGCGGCGTGAGCTGGTCCTGCGCCGAATAGTATTCATAGCCGGCCAGCTCCGCCTTGGCCACCGGCAGCGTCACGCCCGCTTCCTTGGCCATGACGGCGAGCGCCTTGTCCGGATTCGCCTTCGTATAGGCCACGCCCTGATCGAGCGCGCGCACGAAGGCCGCGGCGATGTCGGGGTGATCCTTGGTCCACTGGGTGTTGGCGATGCAGACGTTATACGAGGAGGCGTCGGGCGGCAGATCGGCATCGGTCTTCAGGACCTTCGCGCCGAGCCCCTGCAAGGCGTCGAACACGGGGTCCCAGACGATGGCCGCGTCGATGCTGCCCGTGGTCCAGGCCACGTGCATTTCGGGCGGCGACATGTTGAGCTGGCGCACCGAGTCCATCGGCACGTGGGCCGCGTCGAGGAACGTCGCGAGCTCGAACGACGCCTGCGATCCCACCACGATGGCGATCGTCTTGCCCTTGAGGTCGGCGACCGTGTTGATGCCCTTGCCGGGCCGCACGACGATGCCGGCGTCGCGCGTATAGCGCTCCTGATTGAAGATGATCGCGAGCGGCAAGCCTTGCGAGACGCCCGTGACGAACGGCGGGACGCCGATCCCGCACATGAACTGGAGGCTGTTGGAGGCGAGCGCGCTCATGGCGGCCGGGCCCGAGTCGAAGTACTTGAGCGTGACGTGGCCGGGAATGTTCTTCTGGAACAGCCCGAGTCCCTGCGTGACCATGTACGGGTCCGCGCCGCCGTTTTCATAGCCAATCACGACATCGGTCTGGGCCATGGCCGGCGCCGCGCAGGCGAGGCCGAGCGCCACGGCGAGCGGCGCTATCCAGCGCGATCTTTGCGTTGTTCTCATGATGTTCTCCGTTGAGCTGCCGGTACGGCGCAGGGTTTCGTCACGCATGGCCGCGCCACGGCACGGCGCGCTTTTCGATCAGGCGGATCACCATCTCCATGCCGTAGCCGAGGATGCCGATCACGATAATGCCGACGATCACGAACGCGACTTGCAGGGCTTGCCCCGCGTACTGCACGAGCCAGCCGAGGCCGACGTCGGCGGCGATCAGCTCGGCGGCGACGAGACAGGTCCACGCCACGCCGATGCCCACGCGCATGGCCGTGAAGATTTCCGGCAGCACGGAAGGCAGGATGACGTAGCGGAAGATTTGCGTTTCCGAGGCGCCGAGCGTGCGCGCGACCGAGAGCCTCAGATCCGGCGTGCCTTTGACGCCCGAGATCGTGCCGATGATGATGACGGGCAGCGTGCCCACGAGGATCAGCAGCACCTTGGGCAGCTCGCCGATGCCGAACCACACCACGAGCAACGGAATGTAGGCGAGCGGTGGCACGGGCCGGATGAACTGCATGAACGGGTCGATGATCTTGAAGACGAGCGCGCTGCGCGCCATCGCGAGACCGATGGGCACGCCGAGCAGCACGGCGCCCACGAAGCCGATGACGATGCGCACGAAGCTGATCCAGATATCGGCGAGCAGCCCGTGGCCGCCATAGCCCTGGGTCAGCAGCAGCACGAGCGCTTTCCAGACCGCGACCGGCGAGGGCAGGGCGATGGGCGGGAAGATGTGCAGCACGGAAACGATTTGCCAGAGCGCGATGGCGGCGACCAGCGCGAGCAGCGTGGCTGCGCGATGCAGATGGCCGCCGACGCGGCGGCCCATGGAAGCGCGTTCCTCCATGGCTACCGCCTGGGCGAGCGGCGGGGGCGTGGGCACGGTCGCGACCGGCGAGCCATCCGTACCGCGCTGCGGATCGTTCGCGGTGGCGCGTGGCTCCTGCGGCACTTCCGGGGGCACCGGCATGCGGAACTCCTTGCTCTTTAACAGGCGGCCCGGACCTGCGAATCGGTGGATTTGCTGCGTTGTCCCCGAATCCATGCGCACCGTGACGGCCGGAGCGGCCGCGGCGCCTTCGCGCCTCGCGTGCATGCAATGATCAGTTGTTCTTGCTAATTTTTTCGAGTGGCCGCGCGGCTCGAAATGCTGAATTAACCGGCTAATTTTTCACTTTTATGAAAGCCTATGATATCGAGCCAGAAATTCAAGGGTGTTAACCCGACAGATGCGCCGACAGATGCGCCGACAGATGCGCCGACAGATGCGCCGACAGATGCGCCGACCGATGCGCCGACACGAGCGGACGCCCGCACAAGCGCCGCTCATTCCCTTGAGGGACGTCGCACATACGTCGGCGGCAGCGACACCTCGTCCAAAGCTTCGTGAAAGCTCTCGCGCAGCGCACGCGCGGCCGGGCTCAGCGAGCGCCCCGTCAATTCGACGAAGCCCACCGCCCGCTCGACGCGCGGCGTCTCGAGCGGAATGAAGCGCAGCGTCTCGCGATGGCGCTGCTGTGCGAGATAGGGCAGCACCGTGAGCCCGACGCCGCCTTCGACGGCCGAAAGCAAGGTCGTCGTATTGGCGATGAAAATTTCGTCCTGTCCGTCCGCGGCGCGCCGCACCGGCTCCGGCAGCGCGCTCAGCGTGCCGTTGCCGATCAGCCGGTAGCCCGATAGATCCTTCCATTCGACGCGGCGCTGCCTGAAGAGCGCATGGCCCGCGTTCACGACCACGCACATCACGTCGGCGAGCAGCGGCGTGAAGCTGAGCTCGGAATCGTCCTTGGGCTCGCCGGCGATGCCGAAATCGATCGCCCCCGAGCGCACCCGGTCGTGGATATAGGCGGCCGTGCCGTCTTCCGCATGCAGGCGAATGCCGGGATGGCGCGGCGAGAACCGGCTGATCGCGCGCGGCAGGATCTCGTGCGCGATCGACGGCACCGCGGCCACGCGCACGCGGCCGCCGCGCACCTGCGCCACGTCGATGGCCGAGGCGATGGCGCGCTCGTAATGCTCGACGAGCTTGCGCGCCTCGCCATAGAGCATCGCGCCGAACGGCGTGGGCGAGGCGTGGCTGCCTTTCTCGAACAGCGGCGCGCCCAGCGCGCTTTCGAGTTCCTTGATCGACAGCGAAAGCGCCGGCTGGCTGCGGAACACGGCCTTCGCGGCGGCCTTGAAGCCGCCGTGCTCGACCACGGCCACGAAATGGCGTAGCTGCGCGATCTTCACGTCGGGGAGACGGTCCATGGTCGGATAAGAAGAATAAATAATTCGATGAGAAAAATTGGTTTTGGTTATTTTAGCGCGCTTTCTAGAATCGCTCTCACGTCAATCGCGTTGAGATCGCCCATGAATCCCCCGACCTTTTTGAACTGGATCGACGGCCGCTGGCAGGCCGGCGAGACCTTCATCGACAACCGCAACCCGTCCGATAGCGACGACCTGATCGGCCGCTACGCGCAGGCCACCCACGCCCAGGTGCAGCAGGCCATCGACGCCGCGCGCCGCGCGCAACCGCTATGGGCCGCCACGGGCCTCGAACAGCGCCACGACGCGCTGCGAGCGATCGGCGACGAGCTGATCGCGCGCCGCGACGAGCTGGGCCGGCAACTCGCGCGCGAGGAGGGCAAGACCCTCGCGGAAGGCGTCGGCGAAGTCGGGCGCGCGGGCCAGTTCTTCCATTACTTCGCGGCCGAAGTGTTGCGGCAGCTCGGCGGCAACGCCGATTCCGTACGCCCCGGCATCGAGATCGACTTCCGGCGCGAGCCGCTCGGCGTGGTCGGCATCGTCACGCCGTGGAACTTCCCGATGGCGACCGCGAGCTGGAAGATCGCGCCGGCGCTCGCGTTCGGCAACGCGGTGCTGTTCAAGCCGGCCAACCTCACGCCGGCCAGCGCATGGGCGCTCGCCGAGATCATCAGCCGGCAGGCGCTGCCGCCCGGCACGTTCAATCTGCTGATGGGGCCCGGCGAGGCCGTTGGCCATCAGCTCGCGACCTCGCCGGGCATCGACGGCATTTCGTTTACGGGCTCGCTCGAAACCGGCCGCCGCCTCGCGGCCACGGCGGCGCCGAACCTCATCAAGCTGCAGATGGAGATGGGCAGCAAGAACGCGTTCGTCGTGCTCGATGACGCCGATCTCGATCTCGCGGTCGAGTGCGCGTTTCAGGGCGCTTATTCGGGCACGGGGCAGAAGTGCACCGCGTCGTCGCGCCTCGTCGTCACGCCTGGCATTCATGCGGCGTTCGTCGAACGCCTCGCCGAGCGGCTGCGCACTGTGCGCGTGGGCCGTGCGCTCGACGAAGGTGTGCAGATGGGCCCCGTGATCGACGGGCGCCAACTCGAAGCGAATCTGCGCTACGTCGCGCTCGGCCAGCGCGAGGGCGCGCGGCTCGTGTGCGGCGGCGAGGCGCTCGCGCGCCCCGAACGCGCATGGTGCATGTCGCCCGCGCTGTTCGACGGCGGCCGCAACGACATGCAGATCAATCGCGACGAAATCTTCGGCCCGATCGCCTGCGTGATTCCCGTGCGCGACTACGACGAGGCGCTGGCCGTCGCGAACGACACCGCGTTCGGCCTCACGGCCGGCATCGTGACGCAGTCGCTGCGCCACGCGACGCATTTCCGCCGCCACGCCCAGGCCGGCTGCGTGATGGTCAACCTGCCGACGGCCGGCACCGACTATCACGTGCCGTTTGGCGGGCGCAAGGCATCGAGCTACGGTCCGCGCGAGCAGGGCCCGCACGCGGCCGAGTTCTATACCACGCTGAAGACCGCCTACACGCGGGCATAAGGAAAGCCGGAGAGTGACCGATATGAACTTGCATGACTCGCTCGTCGTCATCGACGGCACGCAGTATTCGAACTGGGACCGCGGCATCTTCGAGCAGATGCGCGACGGCGGCGTCGCCGCTGTCAACGCGACGATCGTCTACTGGGAGAACGCGCGCGAAACGCTCACGCGCATCGCCGAATGGAACGCGCGCTTCGAGCGCCATGCCGATCTCGTGGTGCGTGCGCGCACGATGGACGACGTGCTCGCGGCGAAGCAGGCCGGCAAGGTCGCGATTTTATACGGACTACAAAATTGTTCGCCGATCGAGGACGACATCGGGCTCATTGAGGTGTTTCGCGACCTCGGCGTGCGCACGATGCAGCTCACCTATAACAACCAGAGTCTGCTCGCCGCGGGCTGCTACGAGTCGTCCGATAGCGGCGTCACGCGTTTCGGCCGCGCGGCCATCGAGGAGATGAACCGCGTCGGCATGGTCATCGACATGTCGCATAGCGCCGAGCGCTCGACGCTCGAAGCGATCGCACTCTCGTCGCGGCCGATTGTGATCAGCCACGCGAATCCGTCGTTCTTTCACGAGGCGAAGCGCAACAAGTCGGACGCGGTGCTGCGCGCGCTCGGCGAGCGCGGCGGCCTGGTTGGCTTCAGCCTCTATCCGTTTCATCTGAAGAACGGCAGCCGCTGCACGCCCGGCGAGTTCACCGACATGGTCGCGCGCACCGTGGACCTCATCGGCATCGAGCACGTGGGTATCGGCAGCGACCTGTGCCAGGGGCAGCCGTATCGCGTGCTCGAGTGGATGCGCAATGGCCGCTGGAGCAAGCAGACCGATTACGGCGAGGGCAGTGCCGACAACGCGGCATGGCCCGAGCCCGTGAGCTGGTTCGGCTCGAACGCCGACTTTCCGAACCTCACCGCGGCGCTCGTGCGCGCGGGCTTTGCCGATACGGAGGTCGCGCAAATCATGGGCGGCAACTGGATGCGGATCCTGCGCGATGCGGAACAGCGTCGCCAGGGCGCGCCGGACTAATATTCATTACTGGAGGAGACATGGAAATACCGACCTCGCCGGACTTCGCGGCGGCGGGCCCGCAGCCGGCCCATCACAAGGGCCGCATCGACTGGCCCATCTTCGCCATCAGCGGCGGCTTCTTCGTGCTGTTTCTCGGCGCCGCGCTCGTCAACCTGCCCTGGCTCTCGGCCGCCGTGGATACCGCGTTCGGCTGGGCCACGCGCGGCTTCGGGCTGTACTGGCAACTGCTCATGCTCGCGACCTTCGTGGTCAGTCTCGGCATTGCGTTCTCGAAGCTCGGGCGCGTGAAGCTCGGCGGCCGCGCCGCCGTGCCCTCGAATTCGACCTTCAACTGGGTGGTCATCATCATGTGCGCGCTGCTGGCCGGCGGCGGCGCGTTCTGGGCCGCCGCCGAACCGCTCATGCACTTCATGAGTCCGCCGCCGTTCTTCGGCGCGGCGCCGCGCAGCGAGGCGGCCGGCGTTGCCGCGCTCGCGCAATCGTTTCTGCACTGGGGCTTTCTCGCGTGGGCCGTGCTGGGCAGCCTGCTGACCATCGTGTTCATGCACCTGCATTTCGACAAGGGTCTGCCGCTCGCGCCGCGCACGCTGCTGTATCCGCTGTTCGGCAAGCGCGCGCTCCAGGGCCCGATCGCGGCGCTCGCCGACGCGACCTCGATCATCGCGGTGGCGGCCGGGACTATCGGCCCGATCGGCTTTCTCGGCCTGCAGATCGCCTATGTGCTGCATTCGGTCTGGCACGTGCCCGATACGATCGCGACCCAGGCGCTCGTCATTCTGGCCGTGACCGCGATCTTCACGACCGCGTGCATCGCGGGCCTCGAAGGGCTGCGCTTCGTCTGCAAGATCCACGTCTGGCTCATGCTGGGCCTTGCCGCCTACCTCTATGTCTGCGGGCCCACGAGCTTCCTGAGCAGCGTGTTCTTCAAGGCCTTCGCGACGCACCTCGTGGACTTCGTGCAAACGGCGATGTATCGCGGCGACAGCAAGTGGCTCAACGCGTGGACGCTGTTCTACTGGGGCTGGTTCATCGGCTACGCGCCGATCATGGCGATCTACGTGGCGAAGGTCTCGCGCGGTCGCACGATCCGCGAGCTCGTGGTGCTGCTCTCGATCGCCGCGCCGCTGATCACGATGCTGTGGTTCACGCTCGTCGGCGGTGCCGGCATCGGCATCGAACTGGCCTCGCCGGGCAAGGTGGTTTCGCACGGCACGCTGCCCGAGGCGCTGCTGCTCGGCGTCGCCCAGGCCATGCCGCTGCGCAACCTGATATCGGCGCTGTTCCTGTTCCTCAGCTTCTTTTCGGTCGTGACGAACGGCGGCTCGATGGCCTATACGATCGCAATGGCGATGAGCGGAGACCGGGGCGGCGAGCCGCGCGCGTGGCTCAAGATTTTCTGGGCCGTGGGCATGGGACTCGTGGGCGCGGTGCTGATCACGATGGGCGCGGGCGGGATTAGCGCGCTGCAATCGTTCATCGTCATCACTGCGGTGCCAGTGTCGATCCTGATCCTGCCTTCGCTGTGGGACGCGGTGCGGATCGCGCGCACGATGGCCGTCGAACAGGGAGTGAAATAATGACCATCGCAATACTTGATCAGGATACCGAAGATATTTCGTTGGGCGCGCAGCGCACGGCCGGTGCCGAAGCGAGTCTCGCGATGCGCAGCCCCGCGCTCACCAATCGCACCGAACGGCTGGGCGCCATGCACGGCACGCGGCTCAGTTTCGTTCGCGCGCTCGTCAGGCGCATGGCGCACGACAACTGGCGCATCCGCGTCACGCAGATGGACCTCGACGACCACGGCTATGGCACCTGCGTCTATACGATCGAAGCCTATGGCGAGCGTTACAGCCAGGTGATCTTCTCGCAGCACCTCGACGACGCCGATCGCACCGACCGCGTGATCGCCGAGCGCTGGGACATCACCTCCGCGCTCGTATGTGGCGTGCCCGAGGCCGCCGATCTCGCGGCGCTGAAGGCCAACGTGCCGCTTCAGGAAGCGGGCCGGCTGCATGCGCACGATCTCGTGCTGTGCCGCGCGAACAAGAGCGTGCGCAACTTCGACGCCGTCGTGAATTGCCTCGCCGAAGGGCGGCAGCCGGATCCGGCCGCGTTCGAGCGCGTCGGCTACCTGATCCGCACGACGGCCGTGTACGGCAACGGCAAGTTCGGTATTGCCGATTACACGCGCCTCGTCGACAGCCGCGCGTTCCGCTCGGGCTTTTCGGCGCAGATGTGCGCGGTATTCGTGCTGCGCGACTTCAGCGTGCGCCTTGCCGAGCACGTGGCGGCAAGGCGCAACCCGCGCGCGGCCGTCAAGCTCGCGCGCAGCTACCGGCGCTATCTCGGTGTCGGCAACGCGACCGGGCTCGGCATGGCGCCGTTCCTCGTGCGCCATCCGGTCCTGCTCGACCAGTGGATACGCTCGCGTGAGACCGCGCTCGCGCGCGTGCTGGCGGTCGAGTCCGTCGATGCGGCCACGCTCGCGCGTGCGCGCATGCTGCTCGCGCGCGCCGGACGCCATATCGCGCAGGTCCATACGGATCACCCGCGCGAGGCCGCGCGCAACGCGCAACTGCTCGCCGAGCTGCCGCGTCTCGAACGCGAACTGCAGCACGAAGCGGCGGGCGCGCAGCCGCTGCGCTGGGGCGCGCTGCTTGAGTGGGCGACCGAGCAGCTATCGTGTGCCGCGCAGGAAGTGCTCGTGGCGGTGCTGCTCGAACTGTATCCGGAGCGCGTGGATTCGATTGACTGCGGCGCACCGGTCGACGATACGCTGCGGCTCGATCCCGACATGCGCGTGAGTGCGCTGCGCACGCTCGTGGAGCACGACTATCGCTGGGCGTTGACGCAGCCACCGGCGCAGCGCGACGACGACCACTTCTTCTGGTATCGCTCCGCCGAAAAGGAGGAGCCGCGTCTCGGCATTCGCGCCGAGGAGCCGGGCGCCGCGCGCGAGCTGCCGCTCGACATCGCACGCCAGATCATTAAGTTGCACGCGCAACTAGATGAGGCGCCCGATGATGCGAGCGTCGCAGAATTCGTGGCCGCGCATCCCGAGTTCCGCGCGATCGTGCGGCGCGTGCAGTCGCTCGCGGGGCGTCCCTATGGCGAGATCCGCGAGAACCTGCTCGCGGAGGACATGCTGCCGATCGACCTGATGCGCGCGAAGCTCGCCATGTTCGGCGCGAGCAAGTTCGATCCGAAATCGAACCTCTGGGTGCGCGTCACGCTGTTCCAGGGCGCGCCGACACTCGACGATCTCGCACCGGACATGATCGACGACTGGCTGTTTCCGTGCGTGCCGGACAGCAACGAAAGAGGGAGTGCACAAGCATGAAGATGGCCATGAACGAACTGGTCTCGCTCAGTCGCGCCGCGCTGGAGGGCAGCGGATGGGCGCAGGGCGATTACGAGGACGCGGCGGACGCGGCCGTGTGGCTGCAGGCGCTCGGGTTCGATGGCCTGGGCGCGCTGGACGGCTTGCTCGGCGCCGAGCCCGGCGAGCGGGTTTCGATCGAAGGCGCCGCGCCGGGCGCAATGCGTGACCAGCGCTGCGCGGGACTCGCGGACTGCGTGCTCGCGTTCGAGCTCGCATGGGCCGAGGCGACGCGGGACGGCATCGGCGTCGTGCGCGTTTCGCAGGCCCTCGCGCCGCGCCTCGCACTGTACGGCCTGAAGACGATGAGCGCGCGCGGGAGGCATTTCGATCTCGCATGGCGCGACGCCAGCGGGCGTCATTATGCGAGCGCGTCCGGACAGGTGGCATGGCCCGACTATCTGGGCTGCGATCCTGGGGGCGCGCGGGTTGCGGGGGAGCCCTGCGAGCTGGTCGTCTGCTGCCGCGCGAATGCGGCACTGCGCGCGCCGATCGAGATCGCGCCGGCGCTTATGGGCGCCGCCGACGCGGCCGAACTCGAAGCGCGCTATTACGAATCGATCTGGCGCGGTCTCGATGTGGATGCTTCGCAGACCTCACGACTGGCCGAGTGGAAGGAACGTGTGCTGGTCGCGGCGACCGAGGCGTCGCGCGAGCATGGCGCAGGAGGAACCGACGATGGATTTTGAGCAAGACACGGTGGCGCCACAACCGGTCGCGGCCATCCCCACGGGCCTGCCGCAAAGCCGCACGCCGCTGTTCGAATGGGCGGTGACGGCGAACGGCATGCTGTACACGGCGCAGATTCCCGTTGGCGCCGATGGGGCGGTCGTGCGCGGCGGCATCGAAGCCCAGGCGCAGCAGGTGTTCGCGAATCTGTTCCAGACGCTCGCGGCGGCTGGGGCATCGGCGGGGGATGTCGCGCAGGTGCTGATCTACGTGACGGATCGCGCGTGGCTGCCGGTCGTCAATGCGGCGTGGCTGCGCCACTTTGCGGCGCCTTTTCCGAATCGCGCTTCGTTCGTCATTGCGGGGCTCGCGCGCGAGGAGATGCTGGTCGAGATCGTCGCTTATGCGTGCATGCCGGCGCGCGAGGTAGAGGCGCGCTGAGGTGGATGGAAGAAGGGCGATTCGCTCGCAGGCAGGGATCGCCCTCGCTACCTATGGCTACCGCATTGTCAATGCGCGGTCCGGTCTTTGTGGCTCGAAACGAACTGGCTGAAGCGTGCCGACTTCAGCTCGTCGAACACTTCGTGAGGCGTGCCCTCGACGTCGACTTGCCCTTGATGCAGGAACATCACGCGGTTGGAAACATGGCGCGCGAAGCCCATTTCGTGCGTCACCACCAGCATGGTTCGGCCTTCTTCCGCTAGCGTTCTCATCACGCGCAATACCTCGCCCACGAGTTCGGGGTCGAGCGCCGAAGTCGGCTCGTCAAACAGCATGACCTTCGGGCGCATGGCAAGCGCACGCGCGATGGCCACGCGTTGCTGCTGGCCGCCCGACAGGTGCGCGGGATAGTGCGCGCGCTTTTCGGCGAGGCCGACTTTCGCCAGCAACGCCTCGGCTTCCTCGATGGCCTCGGCGCGGCTGCGCTTCTGTACTCGCACGGGACCTTCGATCAGGTTCTCGAGCACGGTCATATGCGACCACAGATTGAAGTTCTGGAATACCATGCCGATCTGCGAGCGAACGCGATCGACCTGCTGGCGATTTCCCGCATGCAATCTACCGTCGCGCCGGCGCACGAGCGCGAGCTGCTCGCCGGCGAGCGCAATCGCGCCATCGTCGGGCGTTTCGAGCAGATTCATGCAGCGCAGCAGCGTGCTTTTTCCCGACCCGCTCGCGCCCAGGATGGAGATCACGTCGCCTTCATGCGCATCAAGAGAAATGCCATTGAGGACACGATGTTTGCCGAACGATTTATGAATGTTGTTGACCGACAAGGCAATGGGGAGCGGTTGGCTCATGAATATCTCCGAAGAATAATCGTGGGTCAGGAGGCGACGCGATGCGGGTCGGCAACGGCCGGTCCGGCATTTGCACCCGTTGCCTGGGAGAACGATCGATCGGGCGCGGCTCGAAGATGGCGCGACAGACGCGATTCGAGCAAACCGAAAATGCGGACGATGATGAAGTTCAGGAGCAGGTAGATGAGCGCTGCGCACAGAAAGACTTCGCTGGTGCGGTAGGTCTTCTGGATGATTTGCTGCGCGACGCCCGTGACCTCCCATACCGTGACGAGACTGGCGAGCGCTGTCGACTTCACTTGAAGTACCGCTTCGGTCGTATAGGCGGGCAGGCACTGGCGCAGCGCGATGGGGCCGATGATCCGGCGCAGCAGCGTGAAGCCCGACATGCCGATCGAGTAGCCGGCTTCGATCTGTCCGGACGGAATGGCCAGCAGTCCGCCCCGGATGATCTCGGCGGTGTAGCCGGCCGTGCACAAGGCCAGAGACAGCACCGCGCACATATACGGTTCGCGCAGGAGCGGCCAGAGAAAGCTCTGCCGGATGACGCCGAACTGGGCGAGTCCGTAATAGACCAGAAACAGTTGAATCAAAATCGGGGTTCCGCGGAATACGAGGATATACGCGCGGGCCAGCCGGTTCGGCAGCCAGTGCGGGGAGACGCGCATCGCGACGATCACGAGCGACAGCGTACCGCCGAGCGCAATGGAGCAGAAGAACAGACCCAGTGTGACGGGAACGGCGGCGAGCAGGCGAGTCAAGGTGTCGAACAGAAAATCGAATTCGGAATGCATGGTGGAGCGCCCTCGTCAATGGTGTGCGAAATGGGTGCGAAAGCTTCGCCCGACGCGCGCCTCGGCATGGTTGAAGACCCGGTTCGAGATCATCGTCATCAGCAGATAGAGCGTCCCGCCCACGATGAAGAACAGGAAATACTGATGCGTCGAGCCGGCGGCGACCTGACTCGCGCGCAACAGCTCCGCAAGACCCGTTACGGAAATGAGCGCGGAATCTTTCAGGCTCAACTGCCAGACGTTGCCGATGCCGGGCAGCGCGAAGCGAAGCACTTGCGGAATCAGGATTCGTCGCATCATCAATGACGTCGACATGCCGACCGCGCGCGCCGCCTCGAGCTCGCCGCGCGAGACGGCAAGCACCGCCGCGCGATAGACCTCGGCCTGGTAGGCGCCCGAAATCATGCCGACGGCCAGCGCGCCGATCAGGAAAGGCGGAACGCCGATAAAGCCTTGCGCACCGAACCATTGGCCCAGGGTCGAGACGAACGTCGATCCGCCGAAATAGAACAGATAGATGACGAGGAGCTCGGGAACGCCACGGAACACGGTCGTGTAGAGGTCCCCGGCGACGCGCAAGATATGCACTCCCGATAATTTGGCCGATGCGACGAGCGCGCCTATCAATGCGCCAATGAGGAGTGCTGCCAAAGTGACGGCAAGCGTCATTGCTGCCGCAAGCAAGAGTACGCCGCCCCAGCCTTCCGAACTGAAGCCAAGTAATTCAAGTATGGACATGCATGGTGCTCCGGTTGAATTGTCTATACAAGACTGCACATTTCAGAATTGCGGTGCAAGCCATTTCGATGGAAATGTGCGTGGCCGCCGGGAAATCCCTGGCGTCCGATAATCGTGTCACGAAAAAAACCGCTTTGCGTTTAGAAAAATTGAGGCGTTGCATTAGATTAAATCGCTTGATCGGTGTTTATCTCCGTTCCTATTCTGTCCACCATCCGACAACGAACTACACATGGAAGAGGTGGCAATGTATTTGCGGAACGCTTGGTACGTGGCAGCCTGGAGCGATGAGATCGGCGATCGTCCGGTGGGACGTGTCATTCTCGGCGAGCCGGTCGTGTTTTATCGCAACGCGGATCGCATGGTCGTCGCGCTCGAGGACGCATGTCCTCATCGGAAGCTGCCGCTCTCGATGGGCGAGGTGGTGGGAGACCAGTTGCGCTGCGGCTACCACGGGCTGGAATTCGGCTCGGATGGCACGTGCACGCGCGCGCCGGGTCTTTCGCGCACGCCGCCCAATGCGTGCGTGAAGCCTTATCCCGTTGCCGAACGTTACGGCCTGGTCTGGATCTGGATGGGACCCGCCGAGCTGGCCGATCCGGACGCGATCATTGCGGTTGCGCATTACGACGACCCGGCGTGGGGCATCAATCGCGGGCCGGCCATGGACGTGAACTGCAGCTATCTGTACATGACCGATAATCTGCTCGATCCGTCGCACGTCACCTACGTCCACAAAACCTCGCTCGGCAATGTCGCGACGGCCGACGTGCCGGTCAGAATGTCGGTCGTGGAAAACGGTGTGCTCGCGTCGCGCTGGATGCTCGATTGCGAACTCGCACCATTCTTCATTCCCTATGTGAATTTCAGCGGTCGCGC
This sequence comes from Paraburkholderia sp. J63, assembly GCF_905220245.1. NCBI lineage: Bacteria > Pseudomonadati > Pseudomonadota > Betaproteobacteria > Burkholderiales > Burkholderiaceae > Paraburkholderia > Paraburkholderia sp. J63. Next base: position 219,398 of record NZ_CAJMZF010000006.1, read on the forward strand.
CGATCGTCTCCAGCATTACGAGGTGCGCTATCCGTCTCACGCGATCATTCGCGACATCATTGCGCCGGCGAATTCAGGCGCGCCGCAGGGAACGTTGCATCCCAGTGCATTCCTGCTGGATTCATACAATTTCGTGACACCGGTTACCGGCAATACCTGCCGATATTTCTGGTTTCAGGTTCGTAATTTCCGCCCCGATTGCACGGCGACCAGTCGCGCATTGACCCAAGATTTCATCGCCGCGTTCAAGGAAGATCTCGTCGTGCTGGCCGCGGTCGATCGGGGCATGGAGAACAAGCGCACGCCGAATACGGATATCGAAACCGACGCCGCCCCGCTGCGCTTTCGCAGAGTGCTGAAAAAAATGATCGATGCGGAGCAGGCCATGCAACCTGCGCTGTCATGAAGCGGGCGGAGTGTGAGGGCATGAGCGCTTTGACCGAAACGATCGATGTCGTTGTCAATGAGGCGGCCGGCGGAACGCATGACACGCGCGTATTGCAGTTGGCCCGTGAAGACGGCACACCGCTGCCCGCTTATCGGCCAGGCGCGCATCTCGATGTCTATCTACCGAATGGTCTCGTGCGCCAATACTCGCTTTGCGGCCCGAACGCGCAGGCGTCCGATTACCGGCTTGCGGTCAAGCGTTCGAGCGAGTCGCGGGGCGGCTCCGAATGGCTCTTCAACCACGCAGGCAACGGCACGCAGTTGCGCATCGGTATGCCGAGGCACGCTTTCGGCGTGGACGAGACGGCGAAGCATCACATTCTGGTCGCCGGGGGAATCGGCGTCACGCCGATTCTCTCGATGGCTTATGCATTACAGGCCGCGGGCAAGTCCTACCAGTTCGAATATTTCGTGCGCAGCGACGCCGATGCGGTTTTCCGCGCCGAGATCATGGGCTCGTCCTTGGCGGGACAAACGCGTATCTATCCCGCGCTTGCTCCGGATGCGGTACGCGAGCGCATAACGGACCTGCTGTCTGCATCGAAAGCGCAGTCGCACCTCTATGTGTGCGGTCCCGCTGCGCTGATGCAGATGACGGCCGAACTGGCTCGCGGCGCACTGGGAGACGGCAATGTTCACATGGAAGCGTTTGGGCCGCTGGCGGTCGCCAATGCCGACGAGCGCGAATTTACCGTCAAGCTGAACACGCGCGGCGGCGTGGTGACGGTCCCGCCGGGCAAGTCCGTATTGGCATGTCTTCGCGACGCCGGGCACGAGATCGAGTCGTCGTGCGAGGTGGGCGTGTGCGGAACCTGCATGATGCGCGTAGTGGAAGGGGAGCCCGATCATCGAGACAGCTATTTGACCGACGACGAACGCGTCGCGGGAACGTACTTTATTCCCTGCGTTTCGCGCTCGAAGTCGCCGGTGCTCGTGCTTGCCAGTGATACTTGACGATGACCATTCAGGCGTTTCAGTTCGACAACAATGGAGGAGATATGCATAAACGCATCAAGCAACGAGGCGTTGTGAAAGCGATAGCCGGTGCGGCAATCGCATTCGCGAGTCTTTTGGCCATCATGCCCGCCCAGGCGGCGCAAGGGAAAACGGTGAATATCGCCCTCGAGGGCAGTTACGAGCCTTGGAACCTGACGCGGCCCGACGGTTCGCTCGACGGTTTCGAACCGGAATTGGCACAGAATCTTTGTCAGCGCATGCACGTGCAGTGCAAGCTCGTCGCCCAGGATTGGGACGGGTTGATCCCGGGTCTGAACGCCGGCAAATTCGACGTGATCATGGACGCCCTGTCCATCAGCGACGAGCGCAAGAAGGCCATCGCATTCTCGCGGCCTTATGCGAATACGCCGGCGGTATTCGTTTCCGCGTGCCCCGGCATACTCTCGAAGACGCCGTCCAATGGGGCGCTTCTGAAATTGTCCGGAAATCCGGCGCAGGACAGGCCGACGGTCGATCTGTTGCGCAAGAGCCTTAAAGGCAAGACGATCGGCATTGTTACGGGTTCGGTCTATAGCAACTTCGTCAATGACAATTTCAAGGACATTGCGACCATTCGGGAATATAAGAACGCGCCGGATCACGATATCGATTTGACCTCGGGGCGCATCGACGTTGCGTTCGACGACGCGGCCTACTATGCTTCCGCACTGTCGAAACCGGGGAATTCGTCGCTGTGTCTGACCGGCCCCAAAATCGGCGGCGCAATCTGGGGCGACGGCGAAGCGCTCGGTTTGCGCAAAAGCGACAACGACCTGAAGACGATGTTCGATCGGGCTATTACCGAGGCGCTTGCGGATGGAACGGTCAAGCGCTTGAGCGAGAAGTGGTTCAAGACTGACGTTACGCCTTGAGCCATCGCCACATTAACTTGCAGTAGTCTCCGGATTGCCGTCGTTCCAACATGGACGACGGCTTTTTTGCGTGCCGGTCTGGAATGGGTTATATAAAGGATAGCGAACTAAATGAAATCGGTGCGGGAGGTTGCATCCGGCAATGCCCTATGGACGCTTTTCCCGCACCATCGTAGTAGCGCTATCGCAGTGTCGTTGTCATCGCAGGTTACGCGTGGAGCGTGCCCGCAATGCTTTCCGCGACGCCCGTGAGCTCGCCCTCAGCCACGAGCCGATGAATGGCGACCATGTCGGGATAGAAATAGCGATCGTCGTCGACCTTCGCGGCCACCTGCCTGATGCGGGCATAGACCGCAGCAGTGGCGGGAGACGCATCGGCCGGATCGAAGAATTCCAGCGCCTGGGCGGCCGTCATCAATTCGATCGCGAGCACGTGTTGCAGCTTCTGCGAGACCGCGTAGGCCTTGCGCGCGGCGAGATACGCGAAGCTCACCGGGTCTTCCTGATTGCCGCTCGTGGAGACGCTGTCGACCGTGGCCGGATGGGAGAGGGCGCGCATTTCGCCGAGCAGGCCGGCCGCCGTGTATTGCGTGATCATGTAGCCGCTATTCAGACCCGGACGGGCGACGAGAAATGCCGGCAGCTCGCTGAAGTGCGGGTTGACCATGCGATCGGTGCGGCGCTCGGAGATCTTGGCGAGGTTGGTCATGGCGATGCAGAGCAGGTCGCTCGCGATGCCCACGAAGGTGCCGTCGAAGTTCGCGCCCGAAATCGCGAGACCTTCTCCGTCGCCCGGATGGATCACGGGGTTGTCGCCCGATGAGCGGACCTCATTGAGAATCGAAGCGCGCGCATCGTCGATCGCGCGTTTGGACGCACCGTGGACCTGCGCCATTGCCCGGAGACTATACGCATCCTGCAGGCGATAATCGACGAAGCGCTCGGCCAGTGCGCTACCCGCGAGCAGGCGCCGCAGATTGTCCGCCGCGTGAGCCTGGTCCGGGTGCTGCTTGATCGCGTGATAGCGCTCGTCGAGCGAGCGCGTGGTGCCTTTGAGCGGCTGCAGGGACAGGGCAGCGGCAATATCCGCGACCCGGGAAGCGTCGAGCGCGTTGTGGAGCGCCAGCATCGCGATGGCCGTGACCGACGTGGTCCCGTTGACGAGAGCGAGCCCCTCCTTGCAGCGCAACGTGTGGGGCTCGAGCCCCGCACCCCGGAGCGCATCCAGACCGCTCATGCGCTCGCCGCGCCAGGTGGCCTCGCCTTCGCCGATCAGCACGAGCGCCATATGCGCCTCGGGGCCGAGATAGCCGACTGAGCCGTCTCCCGGCGCGACCGGCGTGATGTCGTGGTTCAGCAGGTCGGCAACGAGTTGCAGTAACTCTAGCGTGACGCCGGAATAGCCTTTGCCCAGACTATTGAGGACCATTAACTGATTCGCACGAACCACTTCGCGCGGCAGCGGCTCTCCAACCGAAACCGCGTGCGAACGGACGATGTTGCACTGGAGCTGCTCCGCTTCCTCGGGGCGCACGAGGCGGGTTGAGTTGTCGCCGAATCCCGTCGTCACGCCGTAGACGAGGCGATTCTCTTCAAGAAAGCGTTCGACCAGCGCGCGCGAGCGGCGCACGCGTTCGCAATACGCGGGCGAAAAGTGCACCCGCGCGCCGTACTTTGCGACAGCGATGAATTGGTCAAGCGAAATATCGTCGTCGCCTAGCAGCACTTCTGTAATCTGCTGCGCACGAACGCGAAATTCGGTACGAGGGGTATTCATGTCGTTGCGTCGATCCTGTGGGAAGCGGGTTGTGAGCGCCAAGCGCCGATACCTGCAACGACAGGCATTGCAGGGGCACTTGAACCACGTTCGAGAATAGGAGGACGCAATGAGGCCGACAAACCATTTAATTTGTCGGCCGCTTATAGTTTATCTAAAACGACGATAAAAGACCGGTGGCGAAAGATCAGCCGAACGCCGAATCGATCTCGCGATTCGTTTGCTCGGCCTCGGCGATCAGCCAGTCGATGAACGGCCGCGAACCGGGCGTGTCGAGCGCGCCCGGTTGCCATACCAGATAGTACGGGCGCGGCATGGGCAGCGATATGCGGAATGGCGCGATCAGCCGGCCGTGATTGATCTCGTCGATCGCAAACAATCCCTGCCCAAGCGAAATGCCCCGGCTGCGCGTCGCCGCGTCAATGGCCATCGACGACAGCGAATAGGTGAGCGGCGCAAGCGTATCGGGAACCGGAACGCCGGCGGCGTTCAGCCAGTCGGCCCAGGTGGGCGGCGAGAGATCGGCCCAGCCCCATTCGACGTGAACGAGCGGGTAGTTCAAAAGATCCGCAGGCTGACTGAGCGGCCGATCCGGCGTTGGGAGCGACGGCGCGCAAACCGGGGCCACGCGGTCGGTGAACAGCTGCCGGTGCGGCGTGCCGTCGGTGGGCGGTGTGCCATAGGTCATACGGATATCCGCGCGGTTTTCTCCACGCCTTGGCTCGCGGTCGATTGCCTCGACGTGGATGCGGACATCGGGCGACAGCGCGTGCCACTGGTCCAGCCGCGCGGCCAGCCAATGCGTCGCGACCGATGGAAAGGTGCTGAGAGTCAGGTGCGGGCCATGGCGCGCGGCGACGAGAGCAGCATGGGCATTGTGGAAGCACTCGAAGCCCTGCGCGACATGCTGATGGTAGAGCTGACCCAGCTCCGTGGGGCGCAAGCCCGTGCTCTCCCGAACGAAGAGCGCTACGCCGAGCGTATCTTCGAGCAGCCGGATCTGCTGGCTGACCGCCCCGGGCGTCACGTGCAGCGCCTCGGCGGCAGCGACCACATTGCCGTTGCGAACCACCGCATCGAATGCCTGCAACGCGCGTAACGGGGGCAGGCGGTTCATTTCGAATTCCGTATGGAGTGCATATCGTCGGATCGTATCGACGCTTGAAGCCGCGCCAGTAGCCACTTTTTGAAAATCTTGAGTCTCGGGTTGAGGTCCTCGCCCTTGTGGTAAAGAAGGTGATACCCGTGGTGGATGGCGCATGTGTGCGGGATGGCCTGCACCAGGCGGCCGTCGCGGAAATCCTGCTGAAACAGGAACAAGGGCACCAATCCGAAGCCGAGACCCGACATGGCGGCTTCGCGCATCATCAGCATCTGCAAAAAGCGCGGGGATTTGCCGAGGCTCGGCATCCGCAGCCCGTAGTGCTCGAAATAGTTCTGCCACGGTTCTTCGCGCGCGCCGGCCACGCTCAGCAACGGAGCCGTGAGCAGATCGGCGGGTTCATGCACGTTGGCCTGTTGCTTCATGCACGGCGAGCACACCACACCGGCCACGGTCGTGTCGAGCAGACAGATCGAATCGTAGCCGGGCCACGGAGGCGAGCCATAACGGATGCGGGCATGGACGGGCGCGTCGTAGTCCAGTTCCTTGAGTTCCTCGGCGAGGACGTCCACTTGGATATCGGGGTACCGCGCGCGGAATTCGCTGATGTTCTGGACCAGCCAGAGTGTGAAGCCGACGTTGACGGAAAGGATCAGCGTCGACTGGTCCGCGCTCTCTTTTAGCCGGCTGCCTGCCTCGGCAATCTGGTTCAGCCCCGCCGTGATCTGTTCGTGATAAGTCCTGCCGACCGGGGTCAGGGAAATCCAGCGGCCATTGCGTTCGAACAGGCGAACTTCGAGTTGCTCCTCGAGTGTCTGGATCATGCGGCTGATCGCGCCCTGGGTCACATGGAGCTCGGCGGCCGCTGCGGTAAAGCTTTGCAGGCGGGCAGCGACCTCGAAATATCTGACCGCTGTGAGGGAGGGCAGGCGCTTCATTCGGACGATCTTGCATGAGTTCAGCTCATTCTAGCGCACGAGGAATCGTTTTAGATCCGGTACTTACCCCACCTACACTGGGCTCATTCGAACTACCTGTCCGGAGACGACATGAGCGCAGTGATCGAAACCCAACCCTTCACGGCCACCGATGGCAAAGCGTATCGCCAGCGCGCGCTGAAAGCGGGCGAGGCCTTCCTGAAGGCGGTCGACGCCATCGTTGCGGTGCTGCGCGCGGGTCGCGAGCAGTCCGAGCGCGAGTGTCGCGTGCCCGCTGCCAGCGTCGAGGCGATGCTCGAAGCCGGCGTGTTCCGCAGCCTCACGCCGCTGCAATACCCTGCCGGTCCAGGTGATCGCCGCCGTGGATGCGCCCAATATGTTCCTCAGCAACGCCCATGCGATCGCCAGCATCGCGCCGAACGCGCGGCTCGTGGAAATCAAGGGCTGTGACCACTGGGCGCCGTATGAACAGCCGGAGAGATTCAATCAGGAGAGCATTGCATTTCTTCAGGACGCCTGAGTGCTCGCGTCGATAGAACCCGCGCTGGTGCGATAACGGATCACCGTTCGCGCCGCTCGCGCAGAAAATTCAGCGGCGCATTGGCAGGACTTCCGTGCTGCGCCTCGTCGTCGAGGCTGCCTTGCCGTATCAGGTCGACTAGCAGATCTGCCAGCAGACTCGCGCTCGGCGTGAGCGTGCGATCCTTCATCTTGACGAGCGCCCATTCGCCAAAGCGATTGCTGTTCATCCTCAGGTTGAGCTTGACGAGCCCGGTCCCGCCAAGGCGTTCGTTCATCATGAGATTGCTGGTCGCGAGGATGATGTTGCTGCCCGGCATGATGCGGTTGAGCAGATAGATGTCGTCGGATTCGATTGTCGCGGCGAAAGTCTGGTCGCGCTCCAGTCCCATGCTCTGCTTGAGTTCGAAAAACATCCGCGGCGGCAGCTTGACGGTGGCGAATGTGTACGGCAGCAGCTCGCGCGCATCGATCTCGCGCATCGGATCCTGCGCGACGAGCGGATGTGCGGGGCAGCAGCACATCGCGATCGTCACGCCGCCGAGCGGCACGATATCGAACGACGCATCGTTTTCCAGGTTGCGGATATCGGCGGTGAAAAAATCGATCTCGCCTGACCGGAGCGCCGTCATCAGATTCGCCCAATGATCGATGCGCAGATTCATCGACACCGATGGATAGCGCCGATGAAACTGCCGGATGCCTTCATCCAGAAAGCAGGCGGCCGGAAACGGTCCCGATCCCACCGCGACGCTGCCCAGCTCGCCCGTCTTCAGATATTCGATGTTCTTGCGAAAGCTGGTGGCCTCGGACATCAGATGCCGCGCGAGCAGCAAGACATGCTGACCGGTCGGTGCGATCTGCACCTTGGCCGTCGAGCGCTCGAATATCTGGATGCCCAGTTCCTGTTCCAGTGCCGCAATGCTCTTGCTCAGCGCCGATTGCGAGAGGTGAACGAGCTTGGCCGCCTTGTTGAAATTCAGCGTGTCGGCAAGCGCCAGGACGTGCGAAATCTGCTTCAGGTTCATGGTCAGGCAGCGCCTCCCCTTGATGAATTTTTCGACTTAGCGGGCCGTTTTTTTCTCATTTTACATATCACCATCGGCCGAAGCATAGTTGTCTGACCGATCTGTGAAGCCTGCCAGCCCCGCAGATCGCCCTCACGAGCGACGATGGAGATCGACGATGACGGAGCGTCCGGCCTATGCCACAGCCAGCGGATGGAACGCGATCGCACGCAACCGGATAGCGGTGCAGGCGGCGTCGCGGGTGCCGCGGCACGCGGACTATGTGGTGGTCGGTGCGGGCTTCGCCGGGCTCGCGGTCGCGCACGCACTGGCCCGGCGCCACGCCGATCGCCGCGTCGTGCTGCTCGATGCGGGGCAGCCCGGCGCCAACAGCTCAGGGCGCAACTCGGGGTTCATGATCGATCTGCCGTACGCGCGGATCTCGGCCGGCGACGCCGCGCGCCACGCGTGGCAGACGCGGCTGCTCGGCTTCGGCCGCGAGGCCCTCGCGCGCATCGTGACGACGCAGGCAATCGATTGCGACTGGCGCGAGACCGGTCATTACAAGGTGGCCACTACCGCCGGCGGGCGCGACAAGCTCGATGCGCTCGCCATGACGCTCGACGCGCGTCGCGTCGAATACCGCGCGCTCGACGCCGATGCGATCCGTCGCGAGCTGGGCACTTTGCACTATCGCGCCGCGCTCTGGCTGCGCAACTGCACGCTGGTGCAGCCCGCCGAACTGGTGCACGGCCTGATCGCGAGTCTGCCGGCGAACGTCGAGATCCGCTTCGGCACGCCCGTCAAAAAGCTCGCTCGCGCCGCTACCTGGACGCTCGATACGCCACACGGCGAGATCAGTAGTCCGTGCGTGGCGCTATGCGTGAACACGGCGCTGCCTCGCTTCGGCTACGCGAGGTATCGGCAGCTCGCCGTGTACACGTATGCCGGTCTCACGCGGCGGCTCACCGATGCCGAGTTCGCCTCGCTCGGCGAGCCCGACGACTGGGGCGCCACGCCGGTCGAGCGGCTCGAAGCGACGAGCCGCAAGGTGAACGGCAATCGTCTGCTGTTCCGGCAAGGCTTTTCGTACGAAACGGAACTCGATCCCGCGAACGTGCGGCCAATGCTCACCGCCGGCCTGCGTGCCCGCTATCCGTTTCTCGGCGACAACGCGTTCGAGTACGTGTGGGGCGGCGCGGTCAGCATGACGCGCAACGACGCGCCGGTGCTCGACCGGCCCGCCGCCGGTCTGTACACGCTGTCCGGCTGCAACGCGTCCGGCATTCTCAAGATGACTGCGCTCGGCGAACTGCTCGCCGACATCGTCAGCGGCGCAGATTCCCCGCTGCTCGCCGAAACCCTGCGCTTCGCCGATCCCGGCTTCATTCCGCCGGAACCGATCCGGCGCATCGCCGTGCATCTCAACCTGAAGCGCTTCGCGCGCGAACTCACTTCCGGAGCTCCGTCTTGAACACCTCATCAGCACCGCTCGAGCTGGTTCGATCGAAGATCGTCAATCCGCCTTCCACGCCGATCAGCAACGCGCTCATCGGCGGCAACACGGTCTACACGGTTCAGGTGCCGCGCGATCCGGCGAGCTTCGCGGCGAGCGGCGAGGGTGACATAGAAGTCCAGGCCGCGCGCGTCTTCGATCAGCTGGCGCACGTGCTCGAATGCGCTGGCTCGAGTCTTGCGCACGTGGCGCAGATCACCCTCTATCTCGTCGACAAGGCCGACGCCGCCGGCATGAACCGCGTCTACGCACGCTACTTCACGACGACGCCGTATCCGAACCGGGCGACCGTCGTCGTCAAGGAGCTGCTCGGCGAAAACTGCCGCATCGAGATCGTCGCGCAAGCGCTGCGGGCCTGACGCGAGAACGCCATGGAACAGGTCAGCATCATCGGCGCCGGCATCGTTGGCATGTGCACGGCGCTCACGCTGCAACGGCGCGGCGTCACGGTGCGCGTGATCGACGAGCGCGAACCGGGCACGGGCACGTCGTTCGGCAACGCCGGGCTTGTCAGCATCGACAGTTGCATTCCGATCTCGATGCCCGGCATGCTGCGCAACGTGCCGAAATGGCTCGCCGACGAAAAAGGTCCGCTCAGCGTGCGCCGCCAATATGCGCTGGCCGCCGCGCCGTGGCTTTTGCGGTGGATCCGCTCGGGCGCGAGCGAAGCGCGCGTCTCGCCGCTCGCCGCGGCGTTGCGCGCACTGCATAAGGATTCGATCGAAAGCTATCGCGCGCTGCTCGGCGCCGAGCAATTCGCGCAGTCGATCAATGTCTCCGGCCAGTTGCACGTATGGGAAACGCTCGCCAAATCGCCGGGCGACCGGCTCGCCGATCGCCTGCGCGAAGAGAACGGCGTGACGGTGCGCGAGCTGACCGGCGACGCGATCTTCGAGCTCGTACCCGGCATGAACCGCGCCGTGAAGCGCGCGCAGCACTACGAACACAACGGCTTCGTCGCGAATCCGTATCAGCTCGTCAAACGGCTGTTCGGCCTGTTCATCGACAACGGCGGCGAGTTCGTGCGCCAGAAGGTCAACGGCGTGAATCCGCTGCCGTCGCGGGCCGGCTATCGCATCATCACTGCGTGCAGCGATCTGAGCGCGCGCGAGCTGGTGGTATGCTCGGGCGCGTGGTCCAAGCGCCTGCTGCAAGGTATCGACGTGCATGTGCCGCTCGAAACGGAGCGAGGCTATCACGTCGCCTTCGATCCATCGGCGCTCGATCTGCGGCTGCCGATTCTGCACAAGGGCCGTGGCTTCGGTATCACGCCGATGATCGACAACCTGCGCGTGGCCGGTTTCGTGGAGATCGCCGGTCTCGACGCCGAGCCCGATATGAGCCGCGAGGCGGCATTGATCGCGCAAGCCAAGCGTCTTTTCCCGCAACTCGACGTCGCGCGCAAGCAGCGCTTCTGGCTCGGCTTCCGGCCTTCGCTGCCCGACAGTCTGCCGGTGCTCGGCGAGGTGCCCGGCATGCCGGGGCTCTATCTCGGCTTCGGGCACGGCCATACCGGCATCACCGGCGCGCCGCAATCGGCGGAAATCCTCGCCAACTTCGTGACGCACGCGCCGCAACCCTTCGATGTTTCCCCTTACCGTATCGACCGATTCAGGAGAGCCTGATGAACAACGATGACCGGAACCCACCGCCGAGCACGCAGCGCCGTGCGCTGCTCAAAGCGGCCTGTGTCGCGGCGCTCGCGCCCGCCGTCTGGACTCGCCGGGCGCAGGCCGCGGAAACCGTTGTGATCCGCTCGCCCGGCGGCGCGTACGACGGCATCCGCCGCAAGCTGATCTACGAGCCGTTCGAGGCGCAGACCGGCATCCGCGTGATCCCGGTCGCGACCACCACGGGCAAGCTCGAAGCGATGATCAAGTCGGGCAACATCGAGATCGACATCATCGACAACGACGACAGCGTGCTGCTGCAATGGGAAGATGCGCTCGCGCCGCTGAACTACAACGCCTTCAAGTTCACCGATCCGGCCGACATTCTGCCCGAGTACAAGCACGACAAATACGTCGGCAATTTCGTCTACGCGGACGTGATGGGCTACAACCTCGACAAGTGGAAGAGCAACACGGTGCCGGCGAGCTGGGCGCAGTTCTGGGACTACAAGAAATACCCGTCGACGCGCGCGCTGGCCGACATGGATTCGGGCGCACCCAATCTCGAGTTCGCGCTGCTCGCCGACGGCGTGCCGATGGACAAGCTGTACCCGCTCGACCTGCCGCGCGCGTTCAAGTCGCTGTCGCGCATCAAGCCGGCAATCGCCAAGTTCTGGTCGTCGGGTGCGCTCTCGGTGCAGATGCTGTCGACGCGCGAAGCGGACCTGAGCTCGATCTGGAGCACGCGGATCCTGCAAGGCATCCAGAGCCAGGCGCCGCTCGCGATCAACTGGAATCAGCACGGCGTGCACGTGCAGGCCTACGCCGTGCTCAAGCAGGCGAAGAACGCCGCGAACGCGCAGAAGCTGGTCGACTTCTGCCTGAGCAAGGAGGTGCAGAGCAAGTTCGCGTCGTACTGGAACAGCGGACCCGTGACCAAAACGGCCTATAACGCGCTCACGCCGGAACTGCGCGACAAGATTCCCGGCGGCGAGCGCACGCGCGAGCACGGCTTTCTACTCGATGCGAAATGGTGGGCCACCAATCGCGCAAACGTGAGCAAGGAGTGGGAAAAATGGACGCTCAACGCGTGAAGTCGGCGGGGCGCATTCGCTTCGAGCACGTCGTCAAGCGTTACGGCGACCAGACCGTTGTCGACGATCTGTCTTTCGTGGTCGAGCCCGGAGAGTTCTTCTCGCTGCTCGGCCCGAGCGGCTCGGGCAAGACCACCACGCTGATGATGCTGGCCGGCTTCGCGCTGCCCGACGGCGGGTGCATCTCGCTCGACAGCACCGACATCAGTTTCATGACGCCGCAACAGCGCAATCTCGGCATGGTGTTCCAGAACTATGCGCTGTTCCCGCACATGAGCGTGCTCGACAACGTGATGTTCCCGCTCAAGGTGCGCAACTTCGACCGCCGCGGCGCGCGTGAACGCGCGCAATGGGCGATCGATCTGGTGCGCCTGACGCCGTTTGCCAGGCGCTTGCCGAAGGAACTGTCGGGCGGCCAGCAGCAGCGCGTCGCGCTCGCGCGCGCGGTGGTATTCCATCCGAAGGTCGTGCTGATGGACGAGCCGCTCGGCGCACTCGACAAGAATCTGCGCTACCAGATGCAAATGGAGATCAAGGCGCTGCAGCGCAAGCTCGAGATGACAGTCGTGTTCGTGACGCACGATCAGGAGGAGGCGATGAACATGTCGGACCGCATCGCGATCATGAACAACGGTCGCATCGAACAGATCGGCGCGCCGCGCGACGTCTACGAGACGCCGCGCAACGTGTTCGCCGCGGGCTTTCTTGGCGAGGCGAACATCCTGCCGTACGCGGGACTGCCGCCCGATCATCGCGAACGGATCGGCATGCGTGACGGCGACAATCTCTTCATCCGGCCGGAGCGCGTGGTGCTGTCGCCCGCGCACGAAGTGCCGACGCCGTCGCACGCGGAGCACGGCCTGAGCGGCCAGGTCGAGACGATCTCATTTCTCGGCCATACGATCCGCTATCAGGTGGCGATCGGCGACGGACTCAAGATCTATGCGGACACGTCGAATCTGGCCGACGCCTGCGCGTTCGAAGTGGGCGATCCGGTGTCGATAGGCTGGAAGCGCCACGCCGACGCGAGGATCATCCAACATGGCTGACGTGCTCTCCGACAATGCCACGCTGGCGATCGCGCGGCCCGCGCGATCGGGACCGGACCGGCTGATCTGGCCGGCGCTCGCGTTCCTGACCATCTTCTTCGTAGTACCCATCGTCTGGTTCATCGCGCGATCCGCGTACACCTATCCGGGCAACTTCGCGCTGATGCTCGTGAAAGCGTTCACCTCGTCGCTGTTCGTCTCGGTGGCGCTGCGCACCGTGTGGATCTCGGCGGTCGTCACGCTGCTCGCGCTCGTGCTCGCCTATCCGGTGGCCTGCACGCTCGTGCAGACCCGCGCGCTGCGCTTCACGCTGATCATCATCTGCGTGGTGATTCCCTACTTCACGTCGATTATCGTGCGTACCTATTCGTGGATGATCATCCTCGGCAACAAGGGCGTGGTGAATAATCTGCTGATATCGTGCCATCTGATCGATCATCCGCTCAAGCTGATGTACAACACGACCGGCGTGGTGATCGGCATGACCTATGTGCTGCTGCCTTATTTCGTGCTGACGTTGTTCTCGACGATGAAGGGCATCGACATGCGGCTGTTGCAGGCGGCGCACGGCATGGGCGCGTCGAAGACTTACGCATTCGGCAAGATCTTTCTGCCGCTCAGCATGCCGGGCATCGTCTCCGGCGGGCTGATCGTATTCATTCTGGCGATGGGCTTTTTCATCACGCCCGCGCTAATGGGCGGACCGGAAGACGTCACGATGGCGATGCTTATCCAGCGCAACATCGAGGTGACGATGGACTGGGCGCAGGCGTGCGCGCTGTCGCTCTTCCTGCTGGTCATCACGCTCGTGATCTACGCCGTCTATTGCCGCTACACGGACCTCGACAGGATGCTCGGAAAATGAACGCGATGGCGATGAAACTCACCGGGCGCTTCGGTTTCGCGCAGACGCTGACGTGGATCGTGTGCGCAATGCTGATGCTGCCGATCGTGATCGTCGTGGTGGTGTCGTTCGGCAAGAGCAGCTTCATGCTATTTCCGCCGACGAGTCTGTCGATCCGGTGGTACACCCAGTTCTTCGAAAGCCCCGAATGGATGAGCGCGCTCTTCACGAGCTTCGTGATCGCGATCATGACGAGCGCGATCGCCACGCTGCTCGGGTTTCTCGCCGCGTGGTCGCTGGTGCGCGGTCAGTTCGGGCGCAAGAAGCTGATCATTTCATTCTGCCTGTTGCCGCTGATCGTGCCGAGCATCATCACCTCGGTGGCGCTGTATTTCGCCTCTGCGCCGCTCGATCTGGTCGGCTCGAAAATCTGGATCGCGGTGTGCCACGCGTCGCTCGCGCTGCCCATCGTGCTGCTGATCCTGATCGGTTCGATGCAGGGCATCGATCCATCGATCGAGCGCGCCGCTGCCGGTCTGGGCGCATCCGGCACGCGTATCCTGTTGACCGTGACGATGCCGATGGTCGCGCCGGGGATCGTATCGGCGGCGTTCTTCAGCTTCCTGACCTCGTTCGACGAGCTGATCGTGTCGTTGTTCCTCTCGGGCCTCACGACCGAAACGCTGCCGGTGCGCATCTGGAACAGCCTGACGATGAATATGGAACCGGTGATCGCCGCGATCAGTTCGTTTCTGATTTTGCTGACCACGGGTCTCCTGTTGCTGGAACTGGCGGTGCGGCGGTTCAGGAAATGAACCAGTAAAAAACGCCCCAGGTCTGGATTGACATCCAACCCTTGGGGCGCAGTCCGCGCCCGCACTTCTTCAAGCCTTGCGCTCGCGCTCCTTGCTGGCGATGGTGGCCAGCAGCCACTCCAGCAGCGGTTTCAGCTTCTCCCGATACTCGTTGCGCGGCGGGTGCACCAGGTAATACCCCGCCCCGGTCTCCACCACGTGCGGGAAGGGCGCCACGAGCGACCCGTTCGACAGATTCTCTTCGACCAGATTGAGGTCGCCAAGCGCCACGCCCATGCCGCGCACCGCGGCGCTGAAGGCGAGGTCGAGCGTATCGAATACCTGCTCCCGATACGCATGGCTGGCGAGATCGCCGTGCTGCTGCAGCCATAGCATCCATCCTCGCCGGCCGAAGCTCGAATGCAACAGGGTGTGCTGCTTGAGGTCCTCGGGCCGCGCGAGCGGCGACGTGCCGCCCGCGACCTGCGGGGCGCAAACCGGCGTCAACCGCTCCCGCATCAGACAGGTCGCTTCCAGCCCCTCCCAGTTGCCGGTGCCGAACAGAATGGCGGCATCGAGCGTGCCCTCGCCGAAATTCGTCGGCAGAAACCACGCCGTGTCGATGTTCAACTGCGTGCCGGGCACCTTCTCGTAGAAGTCGTTCAGGCGCGGCAGCAGCCAGCGCGCGGCGAGTGTCGGCGTGACGCGCAGCGTGACCGTCTGGCCGCCCATGCTCGTGATGTGCATGGAGCGCCGGGCCGTGGCGAGCAGTTCCTCGACGATCGGCACGAGCCGGTGGCATTCCGTGGTCGGCACGACCATGCGCGTATGCCGCACGAACAGCGGGCAGCCGAAATAGTCTTCGATCTGCTGGATGTGCCGGCTCACTGCGCTCTGGCTCAGATAGAGCTGCTGCGCGGCGGCGGTGAAGCTCCCGCAGCGGGCCACGACCAGCAGCGTCTGGAGCACGTTGAATGGGGGATAGCGCTCGATCTTCATTTATGCACATCTCGCATGGCAACCATGAGATTTTACCGTTTGCCACCAGGATATTGGCGGTCTTAAATCGCCTTCACAGAGCAGGTTCAATTGAGTCACGGAGACCCGTATGGTCCAACGAAGCGTCGCACTGACAAAGGCTGAAGCCGGGCAGTTCCCCGATAGCCATGCAGATCTTGCAAGTGGTGCAAATGGCCCCGAGGACTGGGGCGACCTTTCGCAACTGGAGCACGTAAAGCGCCGGTACTGGGGGCGCTATGCGGCATCGGCGGTGATCGTCGCGCTGGTCGCCTACGTGGTGCTGGCATTTGCCCATGGGCAGATCGAATGGCGCTACGTGGGGCGCTTTCTTACCGCGCGCTCGATCCTCGCCGGCCTCGGCAACACGATCGTGATGACGGTGCTGGCGATGGCGCTGGGTATCGTGCTGGGCGTCGTCACCGCCATCATGCGTCTTTCGACGAACCCGGTGCTGCAAGCGCTCGCGCAGGGCTACGTATGGCTCTTTCGCGGCACGCCGGTGATCCTGCAGCTGCTGCTGTGGTTCAACCTCGCGCTGGTGTTTCCCACGCTCGGCATTCCGGGGCTGTTCAGCTTGCGCACCGTGGATGTGATGACGCCATTTCTGGCCGCACTGCTTGGCCTCGGGATCAACCAGGGGGCGTACACGTCGGAGGTGGTGCGCGCCGGGCTGCTCTCGGTGGACACGGGCCAGTACGAGGCGGCCAAGTCGATCGGCATGCCGCGCCTGCAGGCGCTGCGCCGGATCATCCTGCCGCAGGCGATGCGCGTGATCGTGCCGCCTATCGGCAATGAACTGGTGGGCATGGTCAAGCTGACCTCGCTCGCGAGCGTGATCCAGTACGCCGAGATGCTGCACAACGCAGAGAACATCTATTACGCCAATGCGCGGGTCATCGAGCTCTTGATGGTGGCGGGCATCTGGTATCTGGTGGTGGTCACGGTGCTGTCGTTCGCGCAGTCGCGGGTGGAGCGGCACTACGCACGCGGCACGGGGCGCACGGCGGGGCGCCAGGTGCGCCGGGAAAGGAGGAAACCCGAATGAATCCGATCGTACGCGCGGTGAACGTGCGCAAGTCGTATGGCGATTTCAGGGCGCTGCAGGGCATCACGCTCGACGTGGCGCAGGGGGAAGTGCTCTGCGTGATCGGGCCTTCGGGCTCGGGCAAGAGCACGTTCCTCAGGTGCATCAACCAGCTCGAGCAGATCAGCGACGGGGCGCTCTGGGTGAACGGAGAGCTCGCGGGCTACCGCAGGGCGGGCAACCGCCTGCACGAGCTCACGGAGCGCGAGGTGGCGCGCCAGCGGCTGGCCACGAGCATGGTGTTTCAGCGCTTCAACCTGTTTCCGCACAAGACGGCGCTCGAGAACGTGATCGAGGGGCCGGTGCAGGTCCTCAAGCGCCGGCGCGCGGAGGCACGGGAAGAGGCCCGCACGCTGCTGGACCGGGTGGGGCTCGCGCACAAGTGCGATGCGTTCCCCTCGGAGCTTTCCGGCGGGCAGCAGCAGCGCGTGGCGATTGCGCGCGCGCTGGCCATGCATCCGCAGCTCATGCTGTTCGACGAGCCCACCTCGGCGCTGGACCCGGAGCTCGTGGGCGAAGTGCTGGCCGTGATGCGCGACCTCGCGAAGAGCGGCATGACGATGATCGTGGTGACGCACGAGCTGGGCTTCGCGCGCGAAGTGGCGAGCCGCGTGGTGTTCATGGATCAGGGCCAGGTGATCGAGGCCGGCCCGCCCGAGCAGGTATTGGGCGAGCCGCGTCACGCACGAACCCGCGATTTCATTTCAGCGGTGCTGGCCTGACGCTGGTCGTGGTGATTGCGCCGATCGCCGCGATCACCACGATCACCACGACCGTCAAATTCGGCCCGGGCCGGGATACGGCCCAACCTTGAACTGGTGGAGAGTATTGGATGAACGCATCGACTCGACTGCGTGGAGCGGTCACGCCTGTCGATAACGCAGAGCCGGGCGCGCCGCGCTGGCCCGGGAGCAATCGTTCCTGTGTGGCGCTCGCCTTCGATCTGGATGGACCCACGGGCGATGCGATGCTCGACGGCTCGATCTGGCGCAATCCCGCGTATTTCACGCTCGGCAGCTACGGGCCCTGGCGCGCGCTCGCGCGCCTGCTCGACATGCTCGACGAGCGGGGCGTGCCGGCCACGTTCTTCGTGCCCGGGTGGGTGATCGAGAACTGGCCGAGGCAATGCGCGGCGATCCTCGAAGGCGGCCATGAAATGGCCTACCACGGCTACCGCCATGAAGCGTTCTGGACGCTCGACCGCGACGGCCAGCGCGCGGTGATGGAGCGCTGCGTCGAGATCTTCTCGCGCTACCTCGGCATCCGCCCGGTGGGCTTTCGCACGCCGTCCGGCGACTGGGGACCGGACACGATACGCGTGCTGATGGAAGCGGGCGTGCGCTATTCGAGCTCGATGCGCGGCGACGACCGTCCGTATCTGCTGCACGCGCCGGGCTTTGCCGAGCCGATGGTCGAGATCCCCGGCCGCTGGGAGCTCGACGACTACGCCTCGCTGGCGTATCACCGCAACCCCGATTTTCCGTCGAGCCTCGACCGCATTGCGAGCTATGAGACGACGCTCGACAACTGGCGGCGCGAGTTCGACGGCTCGCATCGGGACGGTCTGTGCCTCACGACGCTGTTTCATCCGAAGGTATCGGGCAAGCCCGGCCGGATCGCGCTGCTCGAACAACTGATCGATCACATGCGCGCGCCGGGCGATGTCTGGTTCGCCACCTGTCACGATGTCGCGCAATGGTGGCTGGAGAATGAAGCATCGGCCCATCGGGAGGGGGCTTGCGCATGAAATCACATCGCTGGCCTGGGAACGCGCGCTGCGCGGTGGTCGTCACGGTCGACTTCAACGACGACGAAGGCATTCTCACGCAGGCGCCCGCCATTGCCGGACGCGAGAAGTCGCTTTCGGTATGGCGCTATGGTGCGAAGCGTGGCGTGGACCGCATGCTGGACACGTTTGATGAATTCGGTGTGCCAACGAGCTGGTTGGTGCCTGGGCGGGTCGCGCAGACGCATACGGATCTGCTGCAGCGGATCGCGGCGCAGGAGCACGAGATCGGCACCAGCGGTTTTCGCTGCGAGAACTTCGACGCTCTGACGCTCGACGAGCAGAAGAACGCCTTTCGCGCCGGAAAGCAGGCCATCGCGGAGAAGCTGGGCCGCGACGTGCGCGGCTTCCGTTCGTTCTATGGTAACTGGGCCCCCGGCTTCGCGGACTTCCTGCGCAGCGAAGGCGTCATATGGTCGTCGTCATGGCGCGGCGACGACCTGCCTTACTTCCATCTTCGCGACACCGTGGCGAACGCTACGCACGCCGGCCTCGCGGCGCCGCTGGTCGAGCTGCCGCTGCATTACGAGCTCGAAGACGAGCCGTACTTCGTCTACAACCTGTCCCCCGCGGTGCCCGTGGGCCAGCCGCGCATTCCTTCGTATCGCGAAGTGCTCGGCAACTGGAAGCAGGACTTTGCCGCGTTTCATCGATTCGGCCTGTGCTTCGTGCTGCGCCTGCATCCCGAGATCATCGGGACGGCAGGGCGCATCGACGTATTGCGCGCGCTGCTCGAAGACATGCGCCAGCGCGACGACGTATGGTTCGCGACGGGCGAGCAGGCGGCAACATGGTGGCGTGACAATGTCGATGGCAACGAGCCGGGGCATCCCGTCGAAATCTTTGCACGGCATCGGGTGGCCACGTGATGAGTGCGCGCGATCTTTCTCTTTCCCAGCATCTCGCGGCATTCGTCGCGGGCGTGGCCAGTGAAGCCATCCCTGACGCCGTGGTCCACAAGGCGAAGCAGCACATTCTCGACACCCTGGGCGCGGCGCTCGCGGGCGCGGCGGCTGCCGAGCCGCGCAGCGCACTCGCGGTCATGGGCGCAGACGGATCAGGCGAAACACTGGTTTGGGGTACGAATCAATCGCTGGGCGCACGCGGCGCGGCATTCGTCAACGGCGTAGCCGCGCACGCGCTCGAACTCGACGATGCGGGCGGCTGTGATCACTCGGGCGCGGTCGTGCTGCCTGCCGTGTTCGCCGCGCTCAGTTGCACCGCGCGTCCGGTCTCGGGGCGGGAGTTCATCGCGGCCGTGGTGCTGGGCTACGACGTGGGCCGGCGCGTGCTCGAAGCTTGTGGCGGCTACTCCGCGCACAACGGCTATGGCTGGCACTCGACGATGACCTGCGGCGTGTTCGGCGCGGCGGCTGCGAGCGCGCGGATTCTCGGTCTGGACGCGGCGGGCACCGCGGCGGCGCTGGGGCATGCGGGGAGCTTCAGCGGCGGCCTGTGGGGCTTCATCCACGACGCTTCGCAAACGAAGCGCATGCATACGGGCCGCGCGGCGGAAGGCGGCCTGCTGGCGGCCTTGCTCGCGAGGGAAGGCATCAGCGGACCGACGCAGATCTTTGCGGATGCATGGGGCGGCTTTTTCAACGCGTTCGCGCGCGACACGCGCGAGCCGCAGGCGTTGTTGCACGAACTGGGCGAGACGTGGAAGATCATGCGTTGCTCGATCAAGCCGCATGCGTCGTGCCGCAGCACGCATGCCGCCATCGATGCGACGCTCGCGTTGAGGCGCGAGCAGCCCTGCGATCCGCAGCAGTTGCAAGGCGTGCACGTGCGATTGAGCGCGTTCGTGGCGAATATGTGCGGCGGACGCGATCTGCGCAATCTGGCTTCGTCGCAGATGAGCCTGCCTTTCGCGGTCGGTTCCGCGCTCGTGAACGGCCATGCGGGGCTCGCCGCGTACCTCGATCCCGCGCGGCACGATGCGCGCGTGAGCGCCGTGATGGAGCGCGTCGTGCTCGAAGTCGACCCGTCGATGTCCGACCTCGACGAGCCCGTCATCACGCTCACGACGCCCGATGCCCCGCCTCGCTCGCGACAGGTGCTCACGCCGCTCGGCGACCCCGGCAATCCGCTGCCCGAAGCGGACCTGCTTGCGAAGTACCGCTCGCTGGCGGGTCTCGTGCTCGACGCTGCCTCGGCCGGTGCGCTCGCCCAGGCGCTGCTCGAACTGGAACAGCTCGCCGACGTGCGCGTGCTGACCGGCTGGCTGAAAGGCGAAGCGGGTGCGAGACCCGTGCTCCGTTGAACAGGCGCGTGCCATCTGCGCATAATTTCGATCCACGTTCCATCATGAAAGGTCATTCTCCCATGCACAAGTTCGATCCCCTGCGCCATGCATCGCGAGCCGTGGTGCTGTGTCTTTCGACGCTGCTCTTCGGCGCCGCCGCGCATGCTCAGGCACTGCCCGACGCCATCGCGAAGTCCCGCACCATCAAGGTGGCCGTCAACGCAATCTATCCGCCCATGGAGTACAAGGATCCCGATAGCGGCGATCTGGTCGGCTTCGACATCGATCTCGGCAATGCGATCGCCAGGCAGCTCGGCGTCAAGATCGACTGGCAGGAGTCCGCGTTCGAACAGTTGCTGCCGTCGCTCGAAACGGGGCGGGTGGACATGGTGCTGAGCGGCGTGAGCGACGTGCCGGGCCGTCGCAGCGCGGCGGATTTCCTCGACTACCTCAATTCGGGCGCCCAGTTCTATGTGCTCGCAAGCGCCCAGGGCAACGCTATTCGCCAGCCCGCCGACCTGTGCGGCAAGGCGGTCGGCACGAGCCGCAGCACCTCGTTTCCTGCCGACACCGCCGCATGGAGCGCGAAGAACTGCGCGGGCAAGGCGCCGATCTCGGTCGTCGGCACGGAAGATACGTCGTCGGCGCGCATGCAGTTGAAGCAGGGGCGCATCGTGGCGGGCGTGCAAGGCAGCGAAACGCTGCCGTACGCGATGAAACTGGAGCCGAACACCTACCGGCCCGTGGGCGCGCCGTTCGCGACGTCACCCGAGGGCATCGCCTTCGCGAAGTCCAATACGAAGCTGCGCGACGCGGTGCACGGCGCGCTCGACAAGCTGATCGCAGACGGCACTTACGGCAAGATCGTCGCGAAGTGGGGCTTGCAGTCGAGCGCCGTGCATCAACTGACGATGAACGGGGCGCCCATCGACTGATGGCGCGGCGTGGCACGGTGAGACGCGGCGCGGCGGGTGACGGCGAACGTCCGTCGTGCCACTGATCCGGCGCACCGCAGTCAGGAAAGATGGACTCGTATAGATCAGGAATCCGAACAGATAGAGAGGGCATGACCATGAACAGATCCGAACCCGTCGAACGCTTGTGGGGCGGCCGCTTCAAAACGGGCCCATCGGCCGCGCTGGAGGCGCTGTCGCGATCGGACCCAAGCTTCTTCCGGCTCGTACCGTACGACCTGGCCGGATCGCGCGCTCACGCCCAGGAGTTGCACCGCGCCGGCATTCTGAGCGTAGAGGAGCTGCAGCTTCTGCTGGCCGAAATCGACCGCCTCGAAACGGAGCACCTCGCAGGAGAGATCGCGCCTTCGAAGGACGACGAGGACGTCCACACGTTTCTCGAGCGCGAGCTCACGAAGCGCCTGGGGGCGACCGGAGGCAAGCTGCGCGCGGGCCGCTCGCGCAACGATCAGGCCGCGAACGATCTGCGCCTGTATCTGCGGGCCAAGGCCCGCACGCTGACCACGGCCGTGCTCGATCTGCAGAACGCGTTGCTCGAGCAGGCGAGCGCGCACACGAAAAGCGTGGCGCCTGGCTTCACCCATCTGCAGCCCGCGCAACCGGTAGTGTTCGCGCATCATCTGCTCGCGCACGCACAGGCCATCTACCGGGATCTCGATCGCTTCGCGGACTGGGACCGGCGCAGCGCTCGCTCGCCGCTGGGCGCGGCTGCGCTCGCGGGATCGGCAATCTGTTTGCATCCCGAACTATCGGCCGTGGAACTCGGTTATGACGGCCCCTGCGAGAACTCGATCGACGCAGTGGCCTCGCGCGACCATGTGGCCGAATTCGTGTTCGTCGCGAGCATGCTGTCGGTCAACCTCTCGCGACTCTCCGAGGAGGTGATCCTGTGGACGACGCGCCAGTTCGGCTGGGTCGTGCTCGACGACGGCTATGCAACAGGCAGCTCGATCATGCCGCAGAAGAAGAACTCCGATATTGCGGAGCTCACGCGCGGCAAGGCAGGGCGGCTGATCGGCAATCTCGGCGGCCTGCTGGCGACGCTCAAGTCGCTGCCGCTGGCCTACAACCGCGACCTGGCCGAAGACAAGATCGCGGCGTTTGATTGCATCGATACCCTGGAACTCGTGCTGCCCGCCATGGCCGGCATGATTCGTACGATGCGCGTGAACGTCGACGAGATGCGCAGGCAGGCGCCGCTCGGCTTCACGCTGGCGACCGAAGTGGCCGACTGGCTCGCACTGCGCGGTGTGCCCTTCAGCGAGGCGCACGAGATCACGGGCGCGCTGGTGCGCACGTGCGAGGACCAAGGCATCGAACTGGCCGAGGCGTCCGTTCAGACGCTCGCGCAAGTCGATGCGCGGCTGGAGGCCTCCGTGCTCGCGCACGTCACGCTCGATGCGGCGGTGGCGGCGCGCAGCGGTTTTGGCGGCACGGCGCCGGAGCGGGTCGCCGAGCAGATTGCGCGGCTGCGTCAGGCGCTGGGCAAGCAGGCCGAATGGGCAAGCGGCTATCAGGGGCCGTCGTGGTGAGGGTATGCCGCGCGCTGCGGGCATCGCCCGTAGCGACCCGGTTCAACGAAACGACACAAGGGAGTTTTCATGAGCTCAATTCGCCGTCTGTATAAGGTTGCCGCGCTGCTCGCCGGTCTCGTTGCGCTGCATGCCCCGCTGTGCGAGGCGCAAACCGGCGCGGCCTCCATCGGCAAGCCCGTGCTCGTTGCGGCCATCGTGCCGAACTATCCGCCGTTCGAATACAAGGATCCGGCAACGGACAAGTTGACGGGCTTCGACGTCGACCTTGGCGAAGCGCTTGCTGCAAAGCTCGGCGTCAAGATCGAATGGCAGGAGACCAGCTTCGACCAGATGATGAGCGCGCTGAGCACGCACCGGGTGGACGTCATCCTGTCCGGCATGACTGATTTACCGGCGCGGCGCGGATCGGTGAATTTTCTCGACTACATCGCCACCGGCCCGCAGTTCTACACGCTCAAGGAGCACGCCGGGGCGTTCGCGTCGATGGAGGCATTGTGCGGCAAGGCGGTGGGCACGAGCCGGCGCACGTCGTTTCCCAACGACATCGCGAACTGGAGCAACCAGCATTGCGTGAAGGCGGGCAAACCGGCGATCAAGGTGGTGGGCACCGATGGCTCGTCCGATGCGCGCCTGCAATTGCGCCAGAACCGGATCGATGCCGCGGTGCAGGGCGGCGAGACGTTGCCGTATCAAAACTCGGTGGAGCACGATGCCTACGCGCCGATAGGGCAGCCGTTCCTCTCGCAGTACACGGCTATCGGCATGGCAAAGGACAACAGCGCGCTCAACCGTGCACTCGTGAACGCTTTCAACCAGTTGGTGGACGATGGCACGTATCAGAAGATACTCGCCAAATGGGGGCTGCAGCATCACGCGGTGCCCAAGGCGATGATCAACGCGGGGACTTGAGGCCGCGTGCTGGATTGACGTGGGCGACGGGGCCGGGGGGCGCCGTCACCCGACGCCACTCTGGCACCGCTCGTTCCCGAGGCCCTGTATCCACGCTGACGACGCGGACCGATCGGTGGCCGGCCGCCCAGCGCGCGCTCCGTCCCAGGCCAGCCCGGTTTGCACAATCTGGAGCCCGTCGGATACATTATCGAGCGGGTTATAGAGGCCAGTGCCGCCGCACCCGGCATACAGGAGGCAGCGATGGACGAGCGGCAACGCGATCACATCGAAACGGTAGTCCTGACGACCACCCGTGGGTCCGCGGTCGCCGCACGCGCGCACGATGCGATCATCCAGAGTTCATGGCGGCGTTGCGTGCACCAGTACGGTCTCGATCCGTCGCGCATGCAGGAGGCGCGCATCCTGCCCCAGATGCGCCTGCGCGAACACCAGCAGCGTATCGACGATTTCACGCGGATTGCGCGCCATGGCCTCGAAACCCTGTACGGCCAGGTGGGGGCGATGGGCTACGTGGTGCTGTTGACCGATGCCGACGGCGTCACAGTCGACTATCTCGGCGATGCCAACACGGACGCCGCGCTGCGCCGCGCCGGGCTCTATCTGGGCGCCGAGTGGAGCGAGAACGGCGCCGGCACCTGCGCGGTGGGAACCGCGCTGGCGACCGGCCAGGCCTTGACCGTGCATCAGGCCGATCATTTCGATGCAACGCATATCCCCCTGACCTGTACCGCCGCGCCGCTGTTCGATTCATACGGCCGGCTCAACGCGATTCTCGACATCTCCGCACTGAGCTCGCCGCAGGCCAAGGACAGCCAGATGCTGGCGCTGCAACTGGTGCGCATGTACGCCAACCAGATCGAGGACGCTCATTTTCTGCGCCGGCACCGCCAGGACTGGATGCTCAAGCTCAGTCCGGCGTCCGAGTTCCTCGATGTCAATCCCGAGTACCTGATCGCACTCGACGCCGATGGCCGGATCAGCGGCCATAATCGCCGCGCCCAGCAAATGCTGATAGCCGAGCAGGGCGTGGAAGCGATGGGGCCGTCGCTGATCGGCATGCGGTTCGACGCGTTGTTCGATGCGCGCCCGGAGGACCTGGGCCGCTTCGTCTATTCGCGGCCCAGCGAGCAGCGCGTCGTGCGGCTGAGCTACAGCGGGAAACGGCTCTACCTGAGCGCCATGCCGCCGGTGCTGCGTGTGCACTATGGGACGCAGGACAGCGTGCCGTATCCGCTGCCGCCCGAGCTGGCGGCGCTATGCGGCGGGGATGCAGCATTGCAGCAGCAATTGCAACGTGCCGCCAGGCTGATCGATGCGCCCATCAACCTGCTCATCAACGGCGAGACGGGGAGCGGCAAGGAGTTCCTGGCGAGGGCGTTGCATCGAGCCAGCTCACGCCGCAGTGGGCCGTTCATCGCGGTCAATTGCGCGGCGATTCCCGAAACCCTGATCGAGAGCGAGCTGTTCGGCTATCTGCCCCACAGCTTCTCGGGTGCCGGCTCGCGGCCGAGACGCGGCCTGATTGAGGAGGCCAACGGCGGCACGCTGTTCCTCGACGAGATTGGCGACATGCCGCGCGAGTTGCAGTCGCGTCTGCTGCGGGTGCTGTCCGAAGGCGAGGTGCTGGCGATTGGCGCTTCGCGTCCGGTGCCCGTGGATGTGCGGGTGATTTCGGCCACCCACCATCCGCTCGATCATCTGATTAGCAGCGGGCAGTTTCGCGAGGACCTCTATTACCGTCTCAACGGTGCGCGCCTCGTGCTGCCGCCGCTGCGTGAGCGCAGCGATCTGGACTGGCTGCTGCAGAAACTGCTTGCCGTGCCCGCGGGCGAGCGCGCCTTCACGATCTCGGAGGCGGCGCGTGAGCGGCTGCGCGGCCATCGCTGGCCGGGCAATCTGCGCGAACTGCGCAACGCGCTCGAATATGCGCGAGCGGTCTGCAGCCACGGCCATATCGAAGCGGATGACCTGCCCGACAGCATCGGCGAGCCAGCCGTGGCGGAGCGCGTGGCATCCGGCGTCGCGGTGCATTCGGCCGATATGCCGGAACAACCCACGCTGCCGCCCGAGGGCATCCTGCTCATGCAGCACCTGCGCGCCTCCGGCTGGAACCTGAGCGCCGCCGCGCGCACGATCGGCATCAGCCGCATGACGCTGTACCGCCGCATGGCGCGCTATGGCATCCAGTCGCCAAACCGCAGCGACACCGATGCGCAGGATATCCGTCGCTGAGCGCATGGCCCGCGTTTTGCCGATACATCTGTCCACCGTGATGCACCTGCTGCTGTGACACCTGTCACGGCAGCAGGTCGCGCCGCCGCGTTTCATGTCCACATTTCCCGGGTAATCCCCGAGGTTTTCTGCCCGATTCGGGCGGCTATGGCACTGGCATAACAGTTGCAATACCTGCGCCTGTCAAAACAGGCACATCAGGAGACAGGCATGCGCGAACCTTTGCGGGTTCGTCCTGCGCCGATTGGCATTGTCGCCACTCCCATGCCGGCACGCACTGTCGAGATCCGGTGCGCCGACGCCCCGCCAATGGCATCCATGATGCTTGCCGGCGAAGACAAGCCGGCCGATTTCCCAGGGTGAAGAAAGGGGCGAGATGCCCCGGCTCACCTCATTCGAGACCAACCGAGGAGCTTGAACCGTGAAAGCAGCGCGTTTTTATGATCGTGGCGACATCCGCATCGAAGACATACCCGAGCCCGTCGTGGCGCCGGGCACCGTTGGCATCGAGGTGGCCTGGTGCGGTATCTGCGGCACGGATTTGCACGAATTCATGGAAGGGCCGATTTTCATTCCGCCTTGCGGCCACCCGCATCCGATCTCCGGGGAGTCCGCCCCCATCACCATGGGCCATGAGTTTTCCGGCGTGGTGTATGCCGTAGGCGAAGGCGTGGACGATATCGAAGTCGGCCAGCATGTGGTGGTGGAGCCGTACATCGTGGCCGACGACGTGCCCACGGGGCCGGGCGAAAAATACCATCTGTCCAAAAACATGAATTTCATCGGGCTGGGCGGCCGTGGCGGCGGTTTATCCGAAAAGATTGCCGTCAAACGCCGCTGGGTGCATCCGATCTCCAGGGCCATTCCACTCGATCAGGCCGCGCTGATCGAGCCTTTGTCGGTGGGCCATCATGCCTACACCCGCAGCGGCGCCAAGGCCGGCGACGTGGCCCTGGTCGGAGGCGCGGGCCCGATTGGCCTGCTGCTGTCGGCAATTCTCAAAGCCAAGGGCCTGAGCGTCATCGTCACGGAGTTGAGCGCGAAGCGCAAGGAAAAGGCCCACGAATCCGGCGTGGCCGATCACATCCTGGATCCGTCCGAGGTGGATGTGGTTGCAGAAGTGATGAGAATCACCGGCGGCAAGGGTGTGGATGTGGCGTTCGAATGCTCGAGCGTGAACAAGGTTCTGGATACGTTGGTAGCTGTCACCAAATCGGCCGGCGTAGTGGTGATCGTGTCCATCTGGAGCCACCCGGCCAGCGTGAACGTACACAGCGTGGTCATGAAGGAGCTGGACGTTCGCGGCACGATTGCGTATTGCAACGACCATCGGGAAACCATCAAGCTGGTGGAAGAAGGCAAGATCAATCTGGAGCCGTTCATCACCCAGCGCATTCAACTGGATGACCTGATTTCGCAAGGCTTCGACACGCTGATTCACAATAATGAATCAGCCGTGAAAATCATCGTTCAGCCCAGATTGAAGTGAGCGGGAACGCTTGTGCACAGCGATAGTTCAGGAAATCATCATTAGATCAGGAGACCGTATTTAATCGGCGCGTAAATGGAATGGCGACGCTATGGTTAGCGTCGCCATTTATCTGCCCCTTGCGGACAAGGTGCATGCACTCGATGCCTGCCGGCTCAGTGAGTCGCGTCGAGCACCCGCTGTGCGGGTGCGTCGAGCAGATGACTCATGATGTCGGAGCGTCCGTAAACGAGCGGCCCCACGATCCGGTTTGCCATGCCCGCATAGGCCTCGGTCGTGACCACGTCGCCGGCTAGTGGATCCTTGAAGCTGAGCGTTTGCGGATTGTCCGAACTGGCCCCGATCAGCAGGACGAAGTGCGACACGCTCGCTTCTCCGAGCACGCCGCGCAGGATGATCGGCCCGTTGTCCTGGAGCAGTTTGATCCACTGGTCGGCGGTCGTCGGAATGTCGTAGCTCTCGAGGAGCAGATTCGGGGCGTGCTGGTAGTCGTCGTAGGGGTCGTAGGCGATCCAGTCGCTCAGGCGGCTCACCGGTTTCGGCAGCAGGATGTCCTGATACCGCACGTTAGCCTTCTTCTCGTACCAGTACTTGAGCAGCGACTTGAGGCAGTAGCGGCCGCAGGTCGGGTCGATGATGGGCAGGAACTTCGGCACGTACTGGAATCGCTGCGACACCATTTCGGGTATCGGATTGATCGTGAAGCTCGGCATGGTGGTGCTCCTCGTCGGGTGGAAGCCGTCCCCGCCTTGTATGCTCGACGTTCTGCACGACCGGCGGGCCGCGCGGATCGCGCGCCGGTCCGCCTGAATACCATAGCAAACCTGCCGCGGCGTACAAGGAAAAGCGTCGGCCGCGCGATGCGCCATGGATCGCGCGAAAGTCGCTCGGAGAAACCGCGCGCCGATCGGCGCCAATCCCAACGGATCAGATCAGGGTTGGCGTTTTCCGCGGCCACCAGCAGCGGGTTTGCCAGCCGGCTTGCGCGAACCCGCGGCTGGTTTGCTGGCCGGTTTGCTGCGTGGCTTTTGCACGCTGAATGGGCTGCCGCTCAACAAGCTTGCGGTTTCACCGGTGGCAACATCGCGCTGCGCCACAGGCTTGCGTTTGCTTTCGCCGCTTTGCGGGCGCGGCTTTTTGCTCGCCACCTGCGTGGCGGCCGGTGCGGCTTGCGGCACTTTGGGCTTCTTGGGCTTTTTCGGTTTCTTGATGATCTGGCCCGTCGCACTGGTTTGCGGCACGCGGTGTTCGGCTTCAAAACCCGGCTCTTCTTCGCGGCGCAGCGTTTGCCGGATCAGCGCTTCAATCGCGGCCAGTTGCGGCGCTTCATCGGCACACACCAGCGACACCGCCACGCCGCTGGCGCCCGCGCGGCCGGTGCGGCCAATACGGTGCACATAGTCTTGCGCCACGATCGGCAGATCGACGTTGATCACCAGCGGCAGGTCGTCGATATCGAGTCCGCGCGCAGCGACATCGGTGGCGACCAGCATCTGTATTTCGCCCGTCTTGAAGCGCTCCAGCGCACGCAGGCGCGCGGGTTGCGGTTTGTCGCCGTGAATGGTGTCGACCGCATAGCCCGCGTCATCGAGCATGGCCGCCAGGTAATCCACGCCACTGCGGGTTTTGACGAACACCAGCGCGTGCTTCCAGTGGTTCTCCGCCACAAGATGCATGAAGAGGTCGGGCTTGTTCTTTTTATCGACCGTCACCACCCACTGCTTGATCTTGCTGGCCGTGGCATTGGGCGGACTGACGCTGATATCGAGCGGGCCGCGCAGAATGCTTGCCGCCATCGCGCGGATATCGTCGGTAAACGTGGCGGAAAACAGCAGGGTCTGGCGCTGAGCGGGCAACGCAGCAAACACGGCGTTGAGTTCGCGCGCAAAGCCCAGATCGAGCATGCGGTCGGCTTCATCGAGCACCAGCGTTTGCACCTGATCGAACTGCACGGCGTTCTGGCGGTTGAGATCCAGCAAACGGCCCGGCGTGGCAACGAGCACATCCACGCCTTTGCGCAATTTCATCATCTGCGGGTTGATGCTCACCCCGCCGTAGGCCGCCAGAAATCGTAAGTCGAGGCCTTTGCCGTAAGCGATAAAGCTTTGCAGCACTTGCTCAGCCAGTTCGCGCGTGGGCACCAGCACCAGGACACGCGCGCGGTTGCTGGACACCGCCGGGCCGTGCTGCACCAGCCGCTGCAACAGCGGCAGCGCGAAACCTGCCGTTTTACCGGTGCCGGTCTGTGCCGCAGCCATGACGTCCTTGCCATTGAGCACAGCGGGAATCGCCTTGGCCTGCACCGGCGTCGGCGTCTGGTAATTGAGCTCCTGCAGATTACGCAGTAACGGATCGATCAGGCCAAGCGAGGCAAAAGACATGGACATATTCCGGGCTAAAACCGCAATTCTAGCGGTTACCGTGCTGATTGCACCGCGCGGCAACTTCCCTTATGCGTGGCCCTTGAAATGAAACTGAAGGCGGCCGTCCACAAAGGGCAAGCTCGACAGGTCGTCGTTTCCAACCTCGTCCTCGATCAACCGGGCCAGCTTCGCGTTCATTTCCATCATCAGCGCACCGTGCAGACCGGATTGCGTGGCCAGGTTGTTCGTCTCGCCAGGGTCGGAGTAGAGGTCGTACAGTTCGACGTCGTTATCGGCGAGCAAATCCGCGAGCGTTGTCGGCTCGTTGAAGCGCGATAGCGCGAAGTAGCGGCTGAACCTATAACGCCCGTCGAACACGCTACGAATCGCGCCGCGCAAATTCAGGTCCGGCTGTAACGCCGCTGCTTGCCGATGCATCTCGGCCGCTGCAACGCCGCGTTCGCGCATCGTCTTGAACTCGGCAAGCATCCATTCGCTGTCGTAGTAGAGCAGCATCGCGTAGTTAAAGAGCGCCGCTTCGCGAATGGCGTTGAGTTCCGCACGCTCGGGCCGGGCCAGCAGGTGGGCAAAGCTCGATCCCTTGATGTCGGGGCCGGTAATGCTTGCGCGCGTGTCCGGAGGCGCGCCCGTGAACGCCACGAGTGTCGGCGCGACATCGACGTGAGAGGTCAGGGCGCGGCACGATTTCCCGCCGCGAAATGCAGGATGCCTGACGATCATCGGCACGTGGTTTTGCTGGCGATAGGTGTTGGCGCCTTTGTCGATCATTTGATGATAGCCGGCAAGGTCACCGTGGTCGGAAGTGAGCACCACGATGGTCTTGTCCGCGATGCCGAGGTTATCGAGCTCGTCGAGCAGGCGCTCGACATGCTGGTCGCAGTCGCGGATGCAATTGAAGTAATAGTTCTGGTAGTTCCTCACCGTGGCGTCGTCGAAGCTGATCTTGCCAATCAACGCCTCGTGGGCCGCCGAGTACATCGCGTGCGCCTTTGGCCGGCTCGCTGCATCGAGCGGCTGACGCCGCGAGGCCGGCAACGCAACCTTGTCCCAGCGGGCGTCATAGAGACGGCTGGCGGGTGCTGGCCGTGTCGGCAACAGGCCCGATCCATTCGGCCGGCCCGCAGGGTCGGTGTCGAGCCACATCGCATCGTGCGGATTGACGAGATTGACCGCCATGAACCACGGCTTGTCGGCCGCCGGATTGCGCCTTTGTTCCCGAAGCCAGCTGATTGCCGCCTGGGTGGTCAACCCGTCGAAGTTGTAGCCGCCATGCGCGGAGCCGACCAGGTCGCCTACGCCGAAGTAATCGTCGAAGCCGTATTGACGCATGGTCTCGTTGTATTGGGCGACCGGCGCGTTGTAGGGCACATTGGATTCGTGCATGGTTCCGCTCAAATGCCATTTGCCGACGTAGATGGCCCGATATCCGGCGTCTTTCATCATGTGACCGACCGTGCGGATCGAGGTCGGCATATCCGGTTGCCACGGCAGTCCGGCATTGTCGAATACGCCCGTGTGCTGCATGTGCTGGCCCGTGTAGATCGTCGAGCGCGAAGGCGAGCACACGCATGCAGCAATCTGGTGATTGATGAAGCTGACGCCGCTCTTTTTCAGGCGTTCGCGGCCGGGCACGCTGAACGGCCATTCGTCGAAGTACCGCTCCTGATCGACGAGTACAAAAAGAATGTTGTAGCCGGCGGGCAGATCGGGTTGCGCGGAAGGCGTCTCCTGAGCCGGGATACGCTCCGGCCGTCCGGCGCTCATCGATACCGCAGGCGCCACGGCCGCGGTGACGGCTGCTGCTGACATCTTGAGGAATCTTCGGCGTTGGCCGTGAAGTTGCACGGTTTCGATTTCAGGACTAGGTACGTGCGTGTTCTGGTCTGTCATGGTCACATCCATGCGGTTTGAAGAAAGGCCATTGGGAATCCTCGCGAAGACGACAGCAGTAGTGGAAAGGCCTGGTACGAATTTTAATCAGGATAACTGATATTAGTCCATGGATGGCAATGCTGTTCATATATGAAACAAGAGGCGCCAGCCGGCATCATCAAAAACGGATTCCATCGGAAAAAATGAAAAAACCCATATTGTTAGGAATGCTTGCCTACTGTGTGTGCGGTTCGGCCTCTGCGCAAAGCAGCGTGACACTCTATGGCAGTCTCGATTCCGGGCTTGCTTATGTGAACAACAGTGGCGGTCATGCGTTGTTCAAGGCCAATCAGAGCAACATGCAGCCGGATCGGTGGGGCATCACGGGCGTCGAAGATCTGGGTGGCGGACTGCACACTTTGTTCAGACTCGAAAACGGTTTCTTTACCGATACCGGCGCATTGGTCAACACGAACAGCTTTTTCAACCGCCAGGCCTATGTGGGGCTGGAGTCCGACCAGTTCGGCAGAGTGACGCTGGGTCATCAGAGCGCACTGTCGTTCGACCTGCTCACGCCATTCGCAAACGCCTACGCGGGTAATTCATGGAATATGTTCCATCCTGGCAACGTGGATGGTCTCGCCAACTCGGCAACGTCATCCATCAACAATGCGGTCAAATATCGCTCGCCCACGTGGAGTGGTTTATACGTAGCGGCGCTGTTTGGATTCGGCAACACCACGGATTTCCAATACGGCACGACGTCGAGCGTGGCGCTGCACTATGGCAACGGTCCGTTTGAAGCGTCGGTGTTCTATCAAATTCAGCACAACCAGGCATTCT
Organism: Paraburkholderia sp. J63; assembly: GCF_905220245.1. NCBI lineage: Bacteria > Pseudomonadati > Pseudomonadota > Betaproteobacteria > Burkholderiales > Burkholderiaceae > Paraburkholderia > Paraburkholderia sp. J63. Next base: position 252,339 of record NZ_CAJMZF010000006.1, read on the forward strand.
CGCTGTCTCCACTCGCACTCGGTACGTTTCAGCACCAACCCGCCGCGAGCTACGTTGCCGATCGGGCGCAGTTCTGGGGCGCCGGCGCCTCGTATCGGCTCGATGCGATAAAACTGCATCTGCTCTATACGCGCGTGAAGCTCGAATCGAAAAACTTTGCCGATGTGTATCAGTCCTGGGACTCCGGCGCCGAATGGTCCGTCACGGCGGCGAGCACCTTGACCGCCGGGGCCAATACGACGACTCTCGACACTCATCGCTGGACCCAGGTGGGTCTCGGCTACATCTACTCGTTGTCGAAGCGAACCCAGCTCTATCTGCAAGGCGTCTATGAACACGCGAATCCGGGCAGTCTGGCTTCGCTATCGATCGCCGGGGTTTCGAGCACGAACAACCAGTTGCTGTTACTGACCGGTATTCACCACAACTTCTAGTGCGCCGCGGGGGGCGGTCCCCCCGTCAAGCCAGCGCTTCCATCACACGATGAGCTTCTCACACCTTCGAACGACGGGACACCGCATACCCCAATAGTCCCGAGAGATCCCGTGCCGCGCGCTTGACCTCGCGTTCCGTTCGTTCGCGGAGCTCCGGGTCGAGTTCGAAGCGTTGCCCAGGGCCGGCCACGCTGATCGCCGCGACGACGGCGCCGCTGGCATCGAACACCGGTGCCGCGCACGCATCAATGCCGGGTTCGAAACCCGAGAAACTCCACGCACAGCCGCGCGCTTGGTCGGCGCCCAGCATCTCCATCAGTCGCGCGTAGGACGTTGCGCTCTGCGGCGTTGCCGCGGCGAGCGGCTCCGGGCCGAGGAGATCGCGCACCTCGTTTTCGGGCAGATGGGCAATCAACACGCGTCCCGGCGTGATCTGGTGCACCGGTATACGACTGCCGACCTGAATGTTGCTCACCAGCGCGGTCTGGGGCATGTCACGCAGGAGATAGAGGACATCGCGGCCGTCCCGCACGGCGAGATACGCCGACAGCTTCAGCGACTCGCTCAGCGAGGCCAGGACGCGGCGGGCAAAGGTGGTGAGATCCTGGCCGGCCAGCACACTGGCGCCGAGCTTGAGGAACGCGAAGCCTGCCTGATGCCCGCCTTGCGGCAGGCGTTCCAGCATCTCTTCATGCTCCAGCGTGGCGAGCAGACGCATGACCGTGACGCGATTCACGTCGATACGCCGCCCGAGCTCGCTCAGATTGGAGGTCGATCCCCCCTCGGCAACGAACTTGAGAAGCCGCAGCGCCCGGACGACCGGCGTGACCAGCTGGAGTTTGTCGTCGTCTTCGGCGGGATGGGCATCGCCGGCATGCTTGGGTTCGCTTGGCATCGTGACAGGCAGGTGGGAGCGGGCCAGTATCCCATACGGGATCAGTGCAGCGCCACGTTCCAGGCATCGTATTCATAGACCCAGTCTGCGTTGCCGCCTTCCTTGAGCCATACGTTGCTGCGCGACCCGATCTGGATGCGGCTGGTGCGTTCATGACGGGCCGCCTGGTAGCGCGAGAGCGCGGCCGGCACGCCCATCGTTCCCGCCTCGGAGAGGCAGCGCGCCAGCACCACGGCATCTTCGATCGCCATGCCTGCGCCTTGGGCCATGAACGGCATCATCGGATGCGTGGCGTCGCCCAGCAGCGTGCAATGGCCGACCGACCAGGACGGGAGCGGGTCACGCACATAGAGCGCGGATATCAACACGTCGTCGCAGGCATCGAGCAGTGCGCGTGCGTCTTGATGGAACAACGCGTAGGCGGCTCGAACGTCCTCGACGCGGCCCGGGGTGGTCCACGATTCGTGGCGCCAGCTCTCCTGCGCGACCGTGGCGAAGACGAAGATTTCGCGTCCGCGATTCAGCGGGAACGTGACGATCTGCGAAGTGGGCTCGGGGCCCCACCATTTGGTAAAGGCATCCAGGTTGGGGACCGACAGGCGCTCGGCAGGCACCACGGCACGATAAGCGGCTTGCCCGGTAAAAATCGGGTGCTCGGCGCCGAATAGCGCTGCCCGGACGACAGAGTGAATCCCGTCCGCGCCGATCAGCACATCGACCGTTTCCTCCGACCCATCCGCGAAGTGCAGGGTGGCACCGTCGGCACGCGAGTCGATCGAGAGGGCTTTCGAGCTCAGGCGCACGCATTCCGGCGGCAGTGCCTGCTCGAGCGCCGACATCAGGTCGCCTCGATGCATCGTCAACTGGGGCGCGCCATAGCGGGCCTGCGCTTCGTCGGCCATAGGCAGGCGGGAGGTTTCCTCGCCGGTGTCCCACGAGCGGCTGATACGGTGCGTCGGCCGGGCAGCCGTTTCGCGCAGCGCATCGCCCACGCCCAGGCCGTCAAGGGCGCGCACCGCGTTGGGCGTGAGGTTGATGTCCGCCCCTACGCGCGCGAAGCGGGCAGCCTGCTCGAATACCTGCACCTCCAGACCCAGCTTGCGCAATGCGATTGCTGCTGCCAAACCGCCAATTCCGGCGCCGTTGATACCAATTTTCAGAGAAGTCATTCGATCTGTCCTTACGGGCACCGGGTTGCCGCTGCGCCATGTGTTCAAAAATGAACATAATGTTCATAAAAAGAATATGGCGTGAACAGGCGAACGTCAAGACTCGGGTTTACGAGGAAAGGAGCCGCAGTTCTAGGCCCAATTGCTGCAAAAGCTCGAACTCGATCCGTCCGAGTTTCCGCGGTGGGAGCGCTCACGTTGGCCCGAGATGCGCAAACAGTTCGGCGAAATCTTCGTGGAGCGCACGCGCGCGGACTGGTGCGCGCTTCTCGAAGGAACGGATGTGTGCTTCGGTCCGGTATTGAGCCCCGAAGAAGCGGCCAATCATCCGGACATGCAGGCGCGCAACGTCTACTGCGAGCGTGACGGAAGGCTCGAAGCGCGTCCCACGATGAGGCCGCTTGAGCTGGTCATACCGGAAGCGGCGCAGCACCTGCGCGACCCACTCATGACGTTCGCCGGGGCTGGCAGCCGGAGCAAAGTCGAGCGTATGTGTGCCGTCGAGGATGGCGCGCACCTGGTCCAAAGAGCGGATTTGAGATTCGTTCACCTCGATGATCATCCGAGATGATCACCCATCCCCATTACCCTGACGCCGGTCAACGCGTGCGTGTCGGGTCTACAACGGGCTCATTCTCCGTTGGAAACGCGCCAGAAGCTGCCCGCATACACATCCGAAAACACCCGTTCAGGCTCGTGTGCGGTTGGACAGCACCTCAGAACCGCGTCATCATGCCGAGCGCCAGAACGGTTTCGCTGACGCCGAGTGTACCCGGCGCCGTTGGTACACCGCCAAACGGCACGTATGAACCATGCTTGTCGTTGCATAAATACATGAGATTCGCGAAGAGTGTGGTGCGTTTGGACAGGTAATAGTCGTAACCCAGTTCGTACAAGGTGGCGCCGGTACTACCGCCGCTCGTGGCCTGGCCCACGTACATTGCCGGATTGACGGCGACTTGCCCCGAAGGCGTCCTGACCAGGCCGCTCATCGTGCCGCTTCCGCTCCCGGCGCGAATCAACGCGACATTGATGTCACTGAAGCCGAACAGGTAAGTGCCAAATAGCGCCCAGTTGTTGACGCGCAGCCCCGCCTGGCCGCCGTTCACCCATCGCTCGTACGAGAGCTGGGTGAACATCGCGCCGACGCGTGCCTTTCCGATATTCGCGTCGCCGTACAACGCCAGTCCCCGGTCGTTCGTGCCGAATCCGCCGTAATCGTGGTGGGTTTCGTAGGCAGCCATGAGCGTAAACGGTCCCTGCGCATAGGACCCGCGAACGGAGAGCAGATGGGCGCCACTGCCGCCCGCCGAGCCGTCATTCAGTGAATAATGCACGCGGGCCTGGAATCCGTGAATGACGGGAGACCAGTACGCCACCGTGTTCGTCTGCCGGCGCTCGAACGAGCCCATTGCCTGCCCGTTGCCGACGGTATTGCCGATGCCGTTGCCAAGCAATTGCCCGGCATCGAACGTGGTCCCGGGAAACGGAACGCGGCTGAGCAAATCGCGCAGCGGCGTGTCCCAGACGCCAAAGAACACGGTTCCGTAGCGCGCGCTGTCGAGCCCGACGCGCGTGTTGCGTGAATTCAGCGGATTGAAGCCCGGTGGCTGCTGGCCGTTCAGAAAGACATAGCTTTCGAGCTGGAAAATCGCTTTCAGGCCCGCACCCAGATCCTCCTTGCCCTGCAATCCGAAGAACGCGCCATAGGTCGCAAGCCGGCTCGTGTTGCTGGCTGTGTTGCGCACCGCGCTGGAGGCGTCGGCGCCGCTCACGTGATACTGTTCAAGGCCGTCCTGAAGCAGGCCGTACATTGTCACGCTCGATTGCGCGGCGCAGGGATGCAGTGACATTGCCGCCTCCATACAAGTTAGCATTGCGAAATATCGGTAACGCATGGGTCTCCTCTCCGAATGAAAGCATCGTTATATTGTGTTGCGCGACCGGCTTGAGCCGTTAGTGGATGATTAGCGGGTGTAGTGGACGAGCCAGAGCGGAATGTCCGGAAACGCGATGATGAGCGCCAGCGCGAAAATGTTCACGGCCAGAAATGGAATCGTGCCCGAGAATATCGTCTTGACCGGAATGTCGGGCATCACGGATTTCACCATGAACACGTTCATGCCCACGGGCGGATGGATCAGGCCGATTTCGATCATCATGGCAATGAAGATGCCGAACCAGATCAGATCGACGCCCAGCGGCTGAACCACGGCGGCGAATACCGGAACGGTGAGCAGCATCATCGAGACGGCCTCCATCACGGAACCCAGCACGACATAGATCAGCACGATAATGAGAATGACGCCGGTGGTTGGCAGGTGCAGCGAGACGATCCACGTCACCAGCGTCGTGGTGAGGCCCGAGAGCGTCACGAAGTTGGCAAATACCATGCCGCCGAAGGCGATCACGAAAATCGTCGCGGTCGTCCGCCCGGCTTCGACCAGCGATTCGAGCAGCACTCGCTTGCTCAATTTCCCGCGCAGCGCGGTGAAGATCATCGCGCCCGTGGCGCCTATGCCGCCGGCTTCGGTCGCCGTGAAGACGCCGCCGTACAGGCCGCCGACTACCACGAGGAACAATGCCAGCACGCCCCAGACTTTGGCGATACGCTGCAGACGCACGCGCCATCCGCAATAGTCGCCAGCGGGGCCCGCCGCGGGATTGCGGCGCACGGTCCACCAGACCGCCGTCATGAACAGGAGACCGAGCAGAATGCCGGGCGTGATTCCGGCGGCGAACAGCTTGCCGATGTCCTGCTGCGTGATAACCCCATAGATCAGCAATGGAACGCTTGGCGGAATCAACGCGCCGAGCGTGCCCGCCGAGCTGACACAGCCGCTCGCGAGACTATCGGCATAGCGATGGCGACGCATTTGCGGCATCGCCACCTTCGTCATGGTCGCGGCCGTTGCGATCGAGCTGCCCGAGATCGCAGCGAAGCCTGCGCTCGCAAGCACTGTCGCATACGCAAGGCCACCCTTGCGATGACCGAACAGCGAATAGGCCGCGTCATAGAGCTCTTCAGCCAGATTGGCCTTGTAGATGAACGTTCCCATCAGGATGAACATCGGCACGACGGATAGCGCATCATTGGCCGCCAACGCCGAGATCGTCTGTCCCGCCATGACCATGGCGGGCTCGACCCCGCGAATGACGGCGAAGAAGGCCGTGCCGGCCGCGAGCATCGAAAATCCCAGCGGAATGCCGCAAAAGGCCAGTAGCAGAACGGCGGTAAAGCCAAGCAGTGCGAGCGTCATGACGATCTTCCCGATACGAAGCGACGAAAACTGAGAATGTGGGCCGCGACGAGCGTGACGGCTGCGAACCCGGACACTGCCGAAAGTGCGCTGATGGCGTAGTTCAATGGCGCGAGCGGCAGGGCAAGTATCATCGTCGACATGCCGCTCGCGCTCAGGTAGCGTCCTTCGCAAGCGAGTTGCCACGCGATGACGAAGCAGATTGCCGCGCCGAAAAGCAGCGTGCACAGGCGGTAGAGCCAGCCTTTCACGCCACGCAGTTTGCCGTGCAAGATGCTCACGCTGATATGGCTTTCGCGGTAAGTGACCAGTGGAAACGCCGCGAAGATGAGGACCGCCATGGCGTATTGCACGATCTCCGAGCCGCCCTTGATTGGCGAAGCAAACACGTAGCGCATGAAGACGTCCGTGAAGGTCAATCCCATGATGCACAGGATCGATACGGCGACGACGCCTTGCAGCACGTGCTCCGCGGCGCCGATCCAGCGCATTTCCCGGGGCGTGCGCAGTGCCTCGGGTTCGGGCATGTCGATTGGCAGGCTCATTTGTCGTACGCCTGCGCCGCGTGCCGGTACCAGGCAAGTGCCGCGCTGCCGTCAACGTTCGAGGCTTCGGCGCGCGCAAGCCACGCGTTTTCGATCGGCTGCGCCAGGCGCCGCAGTTGCGCGACGAACTGCGGCGATGCCTCGCTGATTTTGAGATTCCCGGCCGCCGCCGTTTTCACGGCATGCGCGTTGATCTGATCGAGCGCAGCCAGCCGGTGCGCGAGCGCTGCGCCCGACACGCTTTCGATCGCCGCGCGGTCCCGAGGCGCAATGTGTAGCCACTTCGCCTGGTTGACGATCAGCGAAAAGCTCGGGGAAGTCAGTCCCCCCGGCACGACGGTTTCGAATCTCGCGTAGCGCATGACCTTCAAGGCCGACGCATCCATTTCGGGAATGCCGGCAAAGCCGTCCACCATGCCGCTCGCGACAATCTCGCTCATCTTCGCCGCAGGTGTGGAAATCACGCCCGCGCGGGCGGCGTCCATCATCTCGGCGGCCACGCCGGGCGTCGTCCAGATCTTGGTGCCGCGCAGATCGTCAATCGAATCGATGGGGTGGCGCAACCCGTAGATCTGCCCGGACGGTACGACAAATAGCGCCAGCAGCGTCACTTCTTTATATTCGCCGGCGTTCTTGAAGAACTTTTGATACGTTTGCCACAGCGCCGCCGACATGGCGCTCGCGGAGGTGGACCCCAGCGGCAGCTGCGCGATCTGCATGAGCGGCAATTGCCGATAGAAGTTGCCGTTGTAGACGTACGCGCCGTCCACCACGCCCGCTGTCACCGACTCCCACAGCTGTTGAGGCGAGGCGAGGCTGGCGGGTGGAATCACGACCGTCACGCGCCCTTGCGTCACGCGCGCGACATCGGCGGCCCATGGCTTCAACACCTTCGTATTGAGCGGATGTTGCGCGGGCAGGTAGGTGTTGATCACGAGCGTGGTGGACGCCCGCGCGAGCGAAAGATGCAGCGCGCAGCATGCGAGGAGGATGAGCAGCCCCCAGCGCAGCAACCGGAATCGATTCATGATGTCTCCGTCTATTTTATTTTCTGTGCGAGTGCCCGCCGCAATGGCCGGCGCGGCGTGCTACCAGGCGCAGATCTGGATGCCTGCTTCCTGTTCCTTGCGTGTCCACGCAGCCATCCTCTGATAGCTGACGGTCGGATGCATCTTGCGCCGGCGCAGCCAGTCGAACAGGCGTTCACGCAAGCGCTCTCTCACCGCCGCATAATCCGCGTCGGCGCCGAGGTCGCGGTATTCGCCGGGGTCGTTTTCCAGATCGAATAGCTGGGCCCGGAGATCGTCGAAGAACACGCACTTCCATCGCTCGTCGCGCACCATGTAGCCGTGGCAGCGGTCGATCGGCTGACCGGTGCGATCGCGTACGAAATCACGGAACGCATAGTTCATTTCACTGAAAGCCGCGTCCCGCCACTCATTGACCGCCTCCCCGTGAAGGAGCGGCTGCAGCGAGCGTCCCTCGAGTACGTGCGACGGCCCAGCCACGCCAAACGCGTCCAGGATCGTGGGAACGACGTCGATTGCTTCAACCAGTTGCGATTGAACCGTGCCTCGCGTGCGATCGGCAGCGCGGCGCGGGTCGTAGATCATGAACGGCACGCGGGCGACCGTATCGTGGAAGAGTTCCTTTTCCGCGAGATAGTGATCGCCGAGATAATCGCCGTGATCGCTGCAAAAAACGATCATCGTGTCTTCGAGCTGCCCGGCCTGCCGAAGCCAGGCCATGAGGCGCCCGATTTCATCGTCGAGTTGCTTGACGAGTCCCATATAAGCGGGAATCACATGCGTGCGGATGGCTTCCTGGGCAAAGTTCTGCGCGCCGGAAAACTGCTGGAACCCGCGCATCACGGGGTGTGCGTTCTCCGTGCGCTCGATCTCGTTGCGCTGCGCGCGAACCACGTCGCGCGCCGTGTACATGCCGTGGTAGGGCGCGGGCGCAACATAGGGCCAGTGCGGTTTGATGTATGAAAGATGCAGGCACCACGGCGCGTCGCCCTGCTCGCGGATGAAGTCGATGGCGCGGCTCGTCAGATAAGGCGTTTCGGCATGCTCTGCCTTCACGCGCGCGGGAAGATGCGCATGCCGCATTTCCCAGCCGGACAGCGTCTCGCCGTTCGGGCCCAGCGCCGAGTTCGCATAGTCGTGCCAGGGGTTGGCGCTGCGATAGCCCTCGTGCGCCAGAAACGCGGCATAACGATTGTCCTTGTTGACAAAGCCGCTCGGCCAGCAGCCGTCATCGCGCTCGAACGGCTCGAAGCCCAGTTCGGCCGCCAGTTCGCCTCGCTCGCCGAGCACGTCGACTCCAAGGCGCGCCATTTCGGACAGGTCGGCCTCCACGTGCGTCTTGCCTGCGACGGCGGTACGTATCCCGTGCGGCCTCAGATAGTCGCCGAGCCCCCTTTCGCGCAGGGAAATCGGCACGAAGTTCCAGATTGCGCCGTGGCTACTGACGTAACGTCCCGTGTAATAGGACATGCGCGAGGACCCGCACACGGGGCCTTGCACATAAGCGCAATCGAACCGGACGCCGCTTTTCGCAAGCGCGTCGATATTCGGCGTATGCAGCGTGGGGTGGCCGTAGCACGACAGATAATCGCGGCGTAATTGATCCGCCATAATGAAAAGAACATTGCGTACCTGGGAAGGCCCATGACTTGCCATTGATGTCTCCGTGTTCTTCGTTCTCGTTGGAACGTGGTGGAGGTGAAGATATTTTTTTTGCCGGAACTGCTCAACCGATTTTTGATAGAGTTTCACGGCGTGAAACTCTAAGAGGCGGATATGTGGGAGCCCAAAGTCAAGACGATTGCGGCACTGGACAAGGGCTTGAGCGTGCTCGACGCCGTGCGTGAAACGGGCGGCGCGAGCCTGCATGAGTTGCACGTGCGTACCGGCATGCCCAAGGCCACGCTCTTGCGCATCCTTGTCACGCTGGAGCGCCGCCGTTTCATCTGGCGCCGGATAGCAGACGGCTTTTTCTGCCCGGGAACCATTCAGGACACCACAAAACAGACGTCCACCTCAATCGCGCTTCTCGCACAATGCGCGGGGCCGCCGCTCGCCCGGTTGCAGGCCAGAATCCTGTGGCCGTCCGATCTGGCGGTGCGTCGCGGCAACATGCTGATGCTGTGCGAAACCAATCGTGCGCAGTCCTATTTCACGATCAAACGCGACGAGATCGGATTTCAGGTCAATTTGCTGCGCTCAGCCGGCGGCCGTGCGTACCTTGCCTTCTGCCCCGACGCGGAGCGCGAGCGGATTCTGGCGGCGCTGCGCCGAAGCGGCCGGCAAGGCGATAGCCTGGCGCGCGATCCCGATGCATTGAACGCCTTGCTTGCGCAGGTCAGAAAGAATGGCTATGCCGAACGCGAACCGACTTTCGGTACCGACTACGACAAGCCGCGTTCCGAAGTGGACGACCGTCTCGATGCGATCGCGGTACCGATCCATGGCAGTAAGCGGATTTACGGCTGCATCACCATTGTGTGGATACGGGGCGTCACCACCGCAGCGCAAATCGCCGCGCAACATCTCGATGCACTGCTAGGAACGGCCGAAGAAATTTCGGCTTCGATGTTGCGCGCGAAGCGTGTAGCGCGCAAAGGTCGTCCAGAGGATGTCGAATAGGTCAGTGTTCGCGCTGTTGCACAGGAATACGACAGAACTCGCGCAGTGCGTCCGTCCAGATTCTTCAGGTCTGTTTGGAATCCCGTTTTTCGCTGTTCTTCACGACGTCCCCTGAGCCTTGAGTTAATTGTCGATGAGCGGGCGAAACGGGGGGAGATCGTCCCGTAGACCTCGGGGCGTCGCTCGTGATCTGCAGGGGGCGTTGGGGCCGGTGTGAAGCGCAACGGGGGTGTCAGAATTTCCGTGTTCAAGGCGGGGTTGAGATTCAGACGGATGGTCGAACGAATCGATCCGCGTAGAGGATAGCGAACTGGTTCATCGCTGTCTTCCAATCGTGGGCGGCACGCCCCCAGTCAGCCGTGATGTTGCACAGTGCCAGCCAGATCAGTTTCGTTGCCGCATCGTCGGTCGGGAAGTGGCCTCGGGTCTTGATGATCTTGCGAAGCTGCGAGTTGATGTTCTCGATGGCGTTGTGTAGATCACCTTGCGCACACCTGGCGGAAACGCAAAGAACGGAATCACGCGGTCCCAGGCATTGCGCCATGACCTGCTGACCGTCGGGAATTTCTGGCCCCATGGCCCTTCGGCAAACGCCTCCAGCTCGGCCTGCGCGGCTTCAGCGCTCGGGGCGGTATAGATCGGCCGGATCGCGGCGGCCAGCGATCTGCGGTCTTTCCAGCTCGCATAATCGAGGCTGTTGCGAATCAGGTGGACGATGCAGGTTTGCAGCGTGGTGGCCGGAAACACGGCTGCCAGCGCTTCGGGCATGCCTTTGAGGCCGTCGGTCACAGCAATCAGGATGTCGTTGATGCCGCGCGTTTTCAGGTCGTTGAACACCTTCATCCAGAACTTGGCGCCCTCGGTGTTCTCGATCCACAGACCCAGGATGTCGCGCGTGCCGTCGGGCAGAATGCCCAGCGCCAGATAGACGGCCTTGTTGCGCACGACGGCATCTTCGCGGATCTTGACGCGCAACGCGTCGAAGAACACGACCGGATACATCGGTTCGAGCGGCCGGGCCTGCCAGGCGGTGACTTCGCCCATCACCTCGTCGGTCACCGAACTGATGAAGTCGGGCGAGACCTCGGTGCCGTACTGTTCCAGCATAAAGCCCTGAATCTCGCGCACGGTCATGCCTCGGGCGTACATCGCGACGATCTTGTCGTCGAAGCCCGTGAAGCGTCGTTCGTGCTTGGGAATCAGCAGCGGCGCAAAGCTGCCGTCGCGGTCGCGCGGCACCTCAATGCGGATCGGGCCATCCTCGGTCAGAACTGTCCTGGCACCTTTGCCGTTGCGCTGGTTCGTCACGCTGGCCGGTTTGGCGCCGCCCGGTGCGTAGCCGAGATGGTGATTCATCTCACCGCCCAGCGCCCGTTCGATCAGCGCCTTCTTGAGCGCCAGCGTTGCGGCATTGATGGCTTCGGCTGTCATCGGGCCACTGCCGAATTGCTCCAGCAGTTCAGCGGGAATGGCCGGTAGCTCTACCGGTGGGGTCTTCGGTTTGCGAGGCATATGTTCTCCTGGGAAGAATCATATGCCTTGAACACGAAATTAATGACAGGCCCAGCGCAACTGATTTTCCGGTCCCCGCCCGGTCCGTTGCGGCGGAGGAGCATTCCTGCGACGGTACCGCTCAGCCCGCGCTTTGAGCCAGCTTGAATGACATGGAATAACTGAAGCGGCTCGCCGGGTGCACGCCCGTTGTCGCTTCGATGACCTTCTCGCGCACGAAATAGGTCCGCACGATGCGCAAGCCCGCCGACCCGCTCTCCACCTGCAAGGTATCAGCGACAGCTCCCTCGAGCAGCAGCCCCTGGATTTCCTGCTCGACGCGCGTGACCTTGATCCCGTACTGCTCCTCGATCATCGTGTAGACCGGCTTGTCGAGCGTCTTCGAGAGACCCGTCAGCTTGCTGTACTCCGCGTTCACATAGATATCGACGAGGGCGATCGGCTCGTCGGCGCCCTGTCCGCCATAGCGCACGCCTTCCAGATGCAGCCACTTCGTGCCCGCGGCGCAGCGCAGCAGCGCGGTCTGTGACGCATCGGCCTGCAACGTGCGGCGCGAGCTTACGCGCAGGCACGTCCCTTTCGCATAGAGGGCGAGATCGGAAAGGGTGTCCATCGACTGCACATAGCGCGTCTGCGGGCGGTCCGCGAGGACCGTCGTGCCCACGCCGGCCTGCCGCGTGATGAGTCCGAGATTGCAAAGCTTCAGGATGGCCTGGCGCACGGCGTAGCGGCTAAGGCCCCACTGCGCGCATAGCTCTGCCTCCGTCGGCAGCATGTCGCCGACCGCAAAGCGGCCCTCGCGGATGTCCTGCATGAGCGTGCGTGCCAGGTCGACATGGCGGGGCTGCGGCACGTCGAACATGGGCGCTTCGGGCGCGTCGGTAATGGGCGGCATGGCGTTGGGCACGAGAGGCGGCGTGTGAGGGCCGCGATGGCGACAGTATAGCAGTCGCCAGGGTAAGCACGAATGTTCGAACAATCGAATAAACATAGAATGCAATCCAAGGAGCCGGAAGTCCCGGGCTCCGTGAATTCCCGGAGAACCCTGCATGTACCCGATCGATTTCCTGTGGCGCGCCGCGCACCGCCATCCCTGCCGGACCGCCATCGTGAGCCCTGACGGCAACCTGACTTTCGAGGCCCTGGCCGCCGAGGTGCTACGGCGCGCGGCCGCGCTCACGCGTCTCGATCCGCTGCCGCGTAGCCGCGTCTGCATCGGCGCGGCCAACTCGGTCGATCATCTGCTTTCGCTGCTCGCCGTGCTGGCGGCGGGCAAGGTGTGGGTGCCGCTCAATCCGCGCAACGGCGACCCCGAGCTGCGCCGCATCGTGGAATTCGTCGCGCCGTCGCTCGTGCTCGCCGACGACGCCATGCTTGAACGCCTCGCGGGCGTGCCTGCGCCGCTGCGTCCGCTCGGCGAACTCGCCCGCGACGATGGCGACACTTCCGCCGTGGCGTTCGGCCCCTATGCGCGCGGCGGTGTCAGCGTCGAAGCCGCGCAGGCGATCAAGTTCACGGGCGGATCGACAGGCATTCCCAAGGGCGTGATCCAGCCGCTGCGTGCGTGGAATACGAACATCGCGACGCAGATCCACGAACTGGGTCTCACGCCCGACGATCGCTACCTCGTCGCCGCTCCCATCACGCACGGCACCTCGACCTACATGCTGCCGCTGCTCGGCGCGGGCGGCGCGCTCGTGTTCCCGGAGTACGCGAAGCCGGCCGGACTGCTCGATGCCGCAAGCGAGCACAGCGCGACAATTTTCTTCGCGCCGCCCACGCTGATTCTCGCGCTGAGAGAAGAGCAGCGCCGCGCCCCGCGTGCGCTGCCGGCGCTGCGCTACCTCGTCTATGGCGGCGCGCCGATGCGCCCGGAACAGATTCGCGATGCGCAATCCGTGTTCGGCCCGGTGCTCTGCACCTCGTTCGGACAGACGGAAGCGCCGCAGATCATCACGTTCCTGCCGCCCACCGAGATGACGGGGGAGCGCCTCGCCTCGGTCGGCCGGCCGACGCTGCTCACGCGCGTCGCGATCCTCGACAAGTCGGGCCAGCCGCTCGGGCCGGGCGAGGAGGGCGAGATCGCCGTGCGCGGCGCTCTCGTGATGAGTGGCTACCTGAACGCCGAAGAGGAAACGAACAAGACCCTCGTGGACGGCTGGCTACGCACGGGCGACGCAGGCGTCTTTGATGAGGAGGGCTATCTGTTCCTGCGCGACCGTATCCGCGACGTGATCATCACGGGCGGCTTCAACGTGTATCCGGGCGATGTCGAGGTGGTGCTGTCGAGTCATCCGGCGGTGGCCGATTGCTCGGTCGTGGGCGTGCCCGACGCGAAATGGGGCGAGGCTGTGCACGCGGCCGTGCAGTTGCGCCCCGGCATGAGCGTCGAAGCCGACGAACTGGTGGCGCTCGTGAAGCGCGAACTCGGCTCGGTGAAGACGCCGAAGTCCGTGCATCTGTTCGACGCGCTGCCGCGCAGTGCGGTCGGCAAGGTGCTCAAGCCCGCTGTGCGCGAAGCGATCCTGAACCTGCGGAGCGAAGCATGAGCGCGATGAACGACGCACGGGCGCCGCGCACGGCGCTCTGCCACTACACGACCGATGCGGTCTACTATGGCGAAGCCGATCTCGTGCGCGATCTGCTCGGTCAGGCGAGCTTCATCGACGTGTTCATGAAGCAGACTTTCGGCCGCGTGCCGAGCGCCGGCGAGCGACGGATCGTCGATGCGGTGCTGGTCACCCTGATGGAGCACGGCATGACACCGAGCGCGATTGCCACGCGCATGATCTATGCGAGCTCGCCGGAAAACCTGCAGGCGGGCGTGGCGGCGGGGCTGCTCGCGGTGGCGAGCCGCTTCGTCGGCACCATGGAGCCGGCGGCGCAACTGCTCGGCCGCATCGCCGCGAGCGGGGACGCCGGGGAGGAAGCGGCGCGCATCGCCCAGGACTACCGGGCGCGGCGCGAAGCCGTGCCGGGCTTTGGCCACCATCTTCACAAGCCCGACGACCCTCGTGCGATTGCGCTGCTCGCGCTGGCGCGCGAGGTGGGGACGTATGGGCCGTACTGCGAGGCGCTCGGGCACCTTGCCAGCGCCGTCGATGCCGCTGCGGGGCGGCATATCACGATCAACGCGACCGGCGCGATCGCGGCGCTGCTGGGCGACATCGGCATCCCTGTCGCGCTGATGCGCGGGTTCGCGGTGCTGAGCCGCGCAGCCGGCCTGATCGCACACATCGCCGAGGAGCAACGCGACCCGTCGGGCCGTTTCATCTGGAGCCTGGTCGACGAGGCCATGACGGAGGTTCCGTCCGCCGGCTGAGCAGCGAGCCACCACTCGCGCGAATTTACGCTAACTCGCGCCATTGCATCAAACATGAAGGAGACGAACATGACCGAAGCACAAGAAGCCATCCTGCGCCACCATCACATCACGCTGTGCGTGGGATCGGCGCAGCACGACTACGATTTCCACACGAAAGTGCTCGCGCTCAAGAGCGTGAAAAAGACGCTGATCTACGACGGCGTCGCGCCTTTCTACCATCTTTACTACGGCAACGACATTGGCGAGGAAAGCACGCTCATCACCTGCTTCCCGGTTGCGCATTTCGGCCGCAAGGGCCATCGCGGTGCGGGGCAGATCGGCGGCCTTTCGCTCTCGGTGCCGGTCTCGGCCATTCCGTTCTGGGAGAAGCGGCTGCGCGATCACGGCTTCGAGGTGAAGCGCTCCGAGCGCTTTGGCGAACCCGTTCTCTCGTTCGCCCATCCTTGCGGCATTCCGTACGAGATGATTGGCATTGCTGACGATGCGCGCAAGCCGTGGTCGAACGGCGAAGTGCCGGCGGATCTCGCGATTCGCGGCCTGCACACGATCAGCGTAAATGTGCGCGAGCTCGAGCCGTCGCAGGAATTCATGCAGCAGGGCTGGAGCGCACATGAAGTGGCGCGCGACGGAACCCACACGCGTTTCGCGTTCGGCGAGGGCGCGGGACATCCGGGCCAGTTCGTCGACTACGTGCTCACGCCGGGTCTGCCGCAGGCGAGCTGGACCTACGGCGAGGGCATCGTGCACCACTGCGCGTTCCAGGTGAAGGATCGCGCGGTGCAGGACAAGGTCAAGGCAAACCTCGAGGGGCTCGGCTTTACCGATACCTCCGAGCGCAAGGACCGCGGCTACTTCGAATCGATCTATGTGCGTACGCCGGCCGGCGCGATGTTCGAGGCGACCGTCTCGAAGCCCGAAGCATTCCTGATCGATGAAACGTATGAGACGTTGGGGTCGAAGGTGCAGATTGCGCCGCAGTTCGAGAGCCGGCGCGCGACGATCATCGCGTCGCTTGAAAAGCTCGAATTCTGAACCGGAGCGATGTGCCATGTCGAATGCCAATCCGCATCTGGCCCAGCCGCCGCAGGTGTATGGCTGCTCGCCGGGGGACGCCGCGCTGGCGGTCATTCTCGTGCATGGGCGCGGGCAGTCGCCCGAGTGGATGCGCGACGCGGTCGTGCGCCGCTTCGGGCGCGACGACCTCGTCTGGCATGCGCCGGCGGCGGACGGGCAGTCGTGGTATCCGCAGCGCTTCATTGCGCCGCTCGAGGAAAACGAGCCGCGCCTGACCCACGCGCTCGCGGGCCTCGATGCGCTCTCCGGCGCGCTGTGCGAACAGGGCTTTCCGTACGAATCGCAGGTGCTGGTGGGTTTTTCGCAGGGCGCATGCCTGTGCAGCGAGTTCGTGTGGCGCGCGGGGCGGCGCTACCGCGCACTCGTTGCGTTCACGGGCGGCCTGATCGGGCCGCCCGGCATGCACCGCGATATCGTCCCCGGCGTATTCAACGGCATGCCCGTGCTGTTTTCCACATGGGATGACGATCCCCATGTGCCCGCGCAGAGCGTGCGCGAGTCGGCGCAGCGCTTTGCCGAGGCGGGCGCGGATGTGACCTTGAAGATCGAGGCCAGCGACGAGCACGGCATTCGCGACGCCGAAATCGGCTATGCGCGCGCGCTGCTCTCCGGTCGTCAGCCGTAAGCCCAGGACATAGAGGAAAGGGTAGTGATCATGCAAATTTTCGTGCACGAAACGCGGGCGGCCCGGGTCGTCTTCGGTCCGGGCAGCCGCCACCAGTTGCTCCAGGAGCTGGAAAACCTGGGCGTGCGCCGTGCACTCGTGCTGACCACGCCGGAGCAGACCGGCATCGGCGAACAGGTTGCCGGGATTCTGGGCGCGCGCAGCGCGGGCGTTCACGGCAAGGCGGTGATGCATGTGCCGCTCGACGTGGCGCGCGAGGCCATCGAGACGGCGCGCCGCCTCGGTGCCGACGGTTGCGTGGCGATCGGCGGCGGCTCGACGATCGGTCTCGCGAAGGCGATCGCACTCGAATCGAGCCTGCCGATCATCGCCTTGCCCACCACCTATGCAGGGTCCGAAATGACCCCGCTCTATGGCGTCACCGACGGCGGTCTGAAAAAGACCGGGCGCGACTGGCGCGTGATGCCGCGCAGCGTGATCTACGACCCCGAACTGACGTTGACGCTGCCGGTGCCGCTCAGCGTGACGAGCGGGATGAACGCAATCGCGCATGCCGCCGAGGGCCTGTATGGCCGTGATGGCAACCCCGTCTACAGCCTGATGGCCGAAGAGGGCATTCGGGCGCTCGCGAGCGCGCTGCCCCGTTTGCGCGAAACGCCCTCGGGGCTCGATGCGCGCAGCGACGCGCAATATGGCGCCTGGCTGTGCGGGACGGTGCTGGGGAATGTGCAAATGGGACTGCACCACAAGCTGTGTCATACGCTGGGCGGGTCTTTCAATCTGCCGCATGCGGAGGTTCACACGGTGATCCTGCCGTACGTGCTTGCCTATAACGCGACGGCTGCGCCGCAGGCGATGGCGCGCATTGCCCGCGCGCTGGGCAGCGAGACGGCCGCCACGGGCTTGCGCGCGTTGGGCGCAACGCTCGGCGTACCGGGCTCGCTGCGGGAGTTGGGCATGCCGGCGCAGGGGCTCGATCGTGCAGCGGACCTCGTGGTCGAGACACCCTACCCGAACCCGCGACCCATCGAGCGTGGCACGATTCGCGAACTGCTGCAGCGGGCCTACGAAGGCGCCGAGCCAGTTTGATCCGTTTAATGCTGCATTCGTGGTCACGGTACGAATCATGGTGAGTCAGGCATGTTGATCGAGCACCGCGTGTACACCCTCGCGCCGGGTACAGAAGCATCGTTCTGGGACGCTCAGCACGAGCGCGGCGAGCATGGGCTGCGTCCCATTCTTGACCGGTTGATCGGTACGTATGCCGCGCGCAGCGGCGCGACCGACCAGATCGTGAGCCTGTATCGCTACGACAGCTTCGAAGACTGGCAGACGCGCCTGTTCGGCCTGTACCGGCAGGCGGAGCTTCAACCGTATTTTCGTGCGGTCAGGCCGCTCATCAGACACCAGGAGAGCCGGCTTCTCGCACCCGCGCCGCTGTCCGAACTGACACCTCTGTGGAGCAACAGCGGTCGCGACTGGCTACCCGCGCATGGGCCTGTTTTCACCTCGTCGCGAGCCAGTAGCGTGATGGATGAATTGACGCTGACCTTTGCCGCGGGCGGTGTTCCGGCATGCTGGGAAGCGATGGCGCGGCACGGCCTGACCGACGACGCCGTCGTCATGACCGGCTTGTGTGCGGGGTTCAGCACCATTGTCGGCACGCTCAATCAGGTCTTGCTGTACTGGCAATATCCCGATCTCGAAGCCTCTTTGCTTCAGCGCACTCACCTGCGGGAGTCGGCTCGCTGGAACGACTTTCTGCGCGAACTCGCCCCGGTCGACGTCCACGCCGAAAGCCGGCTGCTTGCACCGTCCAGAGTGGTGGATATGTCGCCGCTATACGCACAGCGCTGAATGCAGGCTGCGCCTTCGGGCGCTTTCCCCTCAACCGGAATGCAGAGCCGACGAAGCGCCATCATAGTTAGTAATACGAATAATGTAGGCGGGGCAAGCAAAGATTTTTCATGATGTAACCAACACTCCGGCTGGCAGGTCGTGGGCTTGCACGCATGCCATCGGTGTTTCTAGAACCTTCCTGAACAGGTGCCAATGATGGAAATCAGAACGATGACGGACGAGCAGAGAAAGGCTATCGCGCTCGAGTATTTCAAACGAATGGACCGAGGCGGAAACCTCTTCGAACTCTTCGACGACCACGCGGAAGTGTATTTCCCGAAGTGGGGCGTTGCACGCGGCAAGCCGGAAATCGAGCGGCTCTTTGCCGATTTGATGGGTATCTTGTCCGAAGTGTCGCATGACGCGTCGAGCATCAACTTCATTCAGCAGGGCGATCTCGTCGTGGCGGAGGGGACGTCGAGCGGCAGGACCCGAGACGGTACCGCCTGGCGCGCTGGCGTCACCCATGCAGGACGCTGGTGCGACGTCTTCGAGATCCGCGATTTCAGGATTCAACGCTGTTACGTCTACCTCGATCCCGACTATGGCGGTGCCGATACGATGCGCTATCCGTGGCTCGGCTCCGATCGTCCGATTCGTTTCTGACGCGCCCGATTTATATTCCAAAAAAAGAACAAGCCGCACTCGATGCGGCAGGTCATGGAGACAGTAGATGTCACGAAAAAAATTCGTAGTACAGAGTTTATCGATGTGCGCGATAAGTATCGCGCTGAACGGTTCTGCACACGCACAAGGCAGTGTCACGCTGTTCGGTGTCCTGGATGGAGGCCTGCTCTATACGAACAAGACACTGAATCCGGCAACGGGAGCCAATGCGGGCAAGCAGTTCTCCGTGATCGATGGCGGCTCCTACTATTCGCAGTTTGGCCTCGTGGGGACGGAGGATCTCGGCGGCGGATACAAGGCCAAATTTCGCCTTGTCAGCGGGCTCAATATTGCAAACGGTGGGCTGCTTCACTGCAACGGCAATCTGTTTGGGTGCGAGGCCTGGGTGGGTGTCGACGGTCCGCCTGGCGAGATCAAGCTGGGCCTGCAGTTTTCGCCGTTCTTCCTCGCCGTGTACGATTCCGATCCACGTAGTCTTTCGCTATTCGGCAGCGGTGCGATACCACTCGTGGACAATGTTCTGGGAACGGGCATTTTCAACGCCAATGCGATTTCCTATACCAGTCCCGTACTGGGCGGCCTTCAGGCTAGCGCGCTGTTTGCGTTCGGCGGAGAGCCGGGCAACTTTCAGGCCGGGCGGCAATACGCTCTCCGCCTCAAGTACGGGTTGGGCGGGCTGACCGTCAACGCGGCGATCTACGACGGTAACAGCGGCGGCACGGCGCAAACGCCTGTCCCCACGACCGTGCAATATGAAGGCCGGATGTTCGGCGTGGGCTATCAGTTTGGATCGCTAACCGTAAAGGGTTCGTTCGTCAACTACAAGGTTGCGGGGTCGTTCAACGCCAACGTCTACGGCGGCGGTGCCACCTGGTACATCACTCCGGCGTTAGATATCAATGGCGGCGTCTGGGTGACGAGCGATCGAAACCATACGACGAATCACTCGGTGCTTGGCGCGCTGGGGACCGACTATTTATTGTCGAAGCGGACCACGCTCTATGCTCAGGTTGGCATCGTGAACAATCACGGCGCCATGAATACGGGATTATCGATGATCGGCGCTCTCTACGAAGTAACGGGAACCTCGGTCGGTACTGTTGTTGGCATCCGGCATACGTTCTAGCCAGAACAGTCCATGGTTATTTCAAGGGGAAGCAAAACGTGCAGATTATGGCTCTGATGTGGTGGACGACTCCCTCAACCCAGCGAGGGGTTTATGCCAAAATGGAGAAGTCGTGACCTCCACGGCAAAGGAGCGTTCATCATGAACATAGCGACTGTTGGACTGGACCTGGCCAAGAGCGTGCTGCAGATTCACGCAGTGGATTCGCAAGGCCAAATCGTTGTACGCAAACAGCTCAGACGCGCGGACGTACTTCGGTATTTCGCCACGCTGCAACCGTGCGTAATCGGCATGGAAGCGTGCGCCTCGTCGCACTACTGGGGCCGCGAGCTCGCAAAGCTCGGACACACCGTTCGACTGATCGCCCCGCAGTTCGTCCGGCCTTACGTAAAGAGTAACAAGACCGACGCGGTCGACGCCGAAGCAATCTGCGAGGCAATAACGCGACCGAACATGCGTTTTGTACCGCTCAAGACGCAGGCGCAACAGACAGTGCTGTCGCTGCATCGCACACGCGCCGGCCTGGTCAAGTCACGCACAGCACTTGCCAACCAGATCCGTGGGCTTCCTGGCGAGTTCGGTATCGTGCTGCCACAGGGCGGCCATCCGGCTGCTTGGCCAACGGGCCATGGCGGCTCTTTCCATTCGTGACGGTGAGCATTCTGAGCCGTTCCGGGCCTTAATCCAGATGCTCGTCGAGCACTTGCGCGAACTTGGCGACAAGGTGGCGGGTTCTGTCGCAACAAAACGGTCAGATATGCTGAGGTCATGAAAACAGAGGCGACCGGGACGATGATCAACGGGATGAACGCAGCGCTCAGGCGGGTGCTGAAGCGCTTGCACTATCCGCTGGATGTGATGTTGCTGTGCGTTCGCTGGTACGTCGCCTACCCACTGAGCCTGCGAAATCTTGAAGAGATGATGTCGGAGCGAGGGCTGTCGGTGGATCATTCGACTGTGCACCGATGGGCGCTGAAGTTGCTGCCGGTGATGGAGAAGCTCTTTTGGCGACGCAAGCGCCCGGTAGGCAAGAGCTGGCGCATGGACGAAACGTACATCAAGGTCAACGGCCAGTGGCGATACCTGTACCGGGCCGTGGACAAGGATGGCAACACCGTCGACTTCCTGTTGCGGGCTTACCGTGACAAGGTTGCAGCACGGAGGTACTTCGAGAAGGCGATCCGGCGTAACGGCGAGCCCGCGACGGTGACGATCGACAAGAGCGGATCGAACCTTGCGGCGCTTGAGGACATCAACTCAGCACGGGAGCACCGCATCAAGGTTCGTCAGGCAAAGTACCTGAACAACATCGTGGAGCAGGATCACCGCGCGATCAAACGTCGAACGCGACCGATGATGGGATTCAAGAATTTCCGTTGTGCGCGCATTCTGCTCGGAGGTATCGAGCTGATGCACATGATCGACAAAGGACAGATGCAGGATGGCTGCATGAGCCAGACACCCGCCGAGCAATTTTACTTGCTGGCGAAATGAGGAATCCTGTCAATCTAGGAAGACTCCAAAAAAATGCGCCTTATCGCGACAGAACCCGTCGGCGGAGGCATTTCTCTGAGAACACCAGAAGCTGTCTGCGGTGATCAAGCGCCGACGTAAGCCTGGCACGCCGGTTCGAGCACGAAGTCGGAGCGATGTTTGCGCACGGAATAGAGGAGACTAATGACCATATTTAGCGTCTCCTCAATACTGTCAAGGGTGTCAGACCAGGCCAGTGCGCGGCGCTCCGCCGTCAGTTCTTCCGCCATATCGCCATAGTTGCGCAGGCGACCGGTCAGTACGCCTTGATAGTCCAGCAGACGATTGCATTCGACGCTAGCGTCCAGGAGCTCCGCGTAGGCCATCCTTGCCCTAGCAGCATCGTAACCTTCTACACCTATGACCACGACATGTTTGACCGCATCCGCCAGTTTGCTGATGGCATCGCATGCGGCGCTAATCGCCTCGATGAGCGCCTTGATTGGCCGGATTTCCATTGTCATGCCCTCGCGCCGTCGCTCTAGGTTGCGAGTCCGCAACCACTCATCTCATGACGATAGGACGGAACGGGGGCAGTCAAGGGAAGATTTTCGGCGCGATGGTTTCCGTGCCGCTGCCTTGACGATGTCACGTCCGGCAAGGAGGCGGAGAGGGCCGCGAGGGTACCCGGACGGAGAGGCCTTGCGCGGGTCCGAGCGTTGAATGACTGGCGAGCGTATTTTACGCCTCGTGAACCGCAATTTTTTATATCGGCTAACGCCGTCGCGAGTTACCAAGGCGAACATGGAGGGTTGACAGATGAACGCCTGGACTGACGCGAAGCTCAGAAACTGCGCTTTCATCTCGCCGGAGTTGAGGATTGCGAGTTCACTGGCATCGGGCAAGCCGACGGGTTCAGCGGAGGGCGGCCCGCGGGACCGCATCCGGCGATTTCGAAATCGCGAAGTTTAATTGCTAAATAGACACCTTATGAAAAGGATACTTATATTGCGAGGTTGTAGAATTGATCAGCGACGGACAGATACCAGCGTACACAGGTCAGGATCACGTCCAGCGGATAGTGCAGGCGTTTGAGCACTCGGGCCACCGCCGGATTCAACGTCTTCATCGAGCTTTCAGTTTCCTGCCTTTCCGCACATCATAGCGGAACGCCTTACTGCAACACAGAACCCATCCGTTCGACTTCGATCAGTGAGCGATTCGGCCTGCCGGGAATCTCAGGCCAGCGTCCCGGCACACGCGTCGAATTCGCGCGTCCACTGTTCACGCCAGGCGGCGCGCGCCGCGTCGTCGATCCACGCTCCGTCGATGCCGTTGAGCATGAAGGCACGAAGATCGTCGATGCCGAAGGCGAAGTGACTGAACATCAGCTCCCAGGCTTCGCTCGGCGTGACTTTGTGTAGCGTCGGATCGTCGGTGTTTGGATGCAGCTTGAGGCCAAGCGCCCGCATCCGGCGGATCGGGTGGCGGTCGGCCCATTGATCGGCGGGCAAGGTGCGCAGGTAGTACGAATTGGTCGGGACTACGGTGAATACGATGCCGGACTCCGCGTAGCGCGCGGCCAGTTCGGGATTGTCCACGATCGTATAGCCGTGATCGACCCGATCGACCTTCAGCAGTTCGACCGCTGTCTCCACGTTGCGCCACGGCATGCCGAACTCGCCCGCATGCGCGGTGGTCCGGAACCCCGCCGCGCGCGCGTTCCGGTAGGCTTTCCAGAACAGCTCGGGTGGCCGGTCGTTCTCGCGATAGTCGATGCCTAGCCCCGCCACCTCTTCGGCGCGGTGCTGTTTCATCCATTCCACCAGCGCCACGGCCTCGTCCGGATCGGCTTCGCGGTCGATGCTCGGGATGAGCCGCGCCGAGACGCCGAAGTCGCGCGCGGCGTCGCGAATCGCCGTTACGATTGCCGCCTGTGCATCGCCGTAGGCGATCCCGGAGACGCGGACGGTGCCTGTGGGGTTCCAGAAGAACTCGGCGTGACGCACGTTGTGCGCGGCGACGTCCTCGAGATATTCATAGGCGATCCGGTGCAGGTCGCCGGGCTCCAGGAGCAGATGCTCGTCGAGCGCGCGCAGCACGCGCAATACGCCGACCGGTTTTTCTCCACGCGTATAGAACGCATCGATCTCCTCGCGCGCGATGGGCGCTCCGCGCTTCGCGGCGAGGTCGAGGAAGGTTTCGTAACGGACCGCGCCGAGCAGATGGCAGTGCAGTTCGACTTTCGGAATCGCCCGGAAGAAAGCCCGGTGGGCCGGCGTGATGGTGATGCCCGTGCGGGAAGCGGGCACGTTGCCTGGTGTTTCGTTCATGTTCTTGATGAGTTGCGATGATGCGGATTCAATGCGGCTTGACGACGGTCCAGAAGTAATAGCCGAGCGGAACGGCCAGCACGGCGAGGCCCCACGGCACCTCGCGCACGCGTCCGGCCAGCAGCTTCACGAGCACGTAGACGAGCAGGCCGCCGGCAATGCCCGTGCCGAAGCTGTTCGACATCAGCGTGAGCAGCACCATGAAAAGCACGGGTACGGCGTCGGTAAAGTCGCTGAGCTGCGCATGGCGGATCGTGCTGAACATCGAAAGTCCGATCAGGATCAGCGCGGGGGCCGTAGCTTCCTTCGGAATACTGAGCGCTACCGGAACGAGCAGAAGGGTCATCGCGAACATCGCGGCGGCCGCAAGCGAGGACAGGCCGCTGCGGCCACCCGCCTCGGCGCCCGCCGCCGATTCGACGAGCGCGGTCAGTGCCGGAATGCCGAGCACCGGGCCGAGCATCGCCGCAATCGAATCGACGAGGAACGGCCGGTTGATATTGGGCAGGTTGCCTTGCTCGTCCAGCAGGTTCGCCTTGGCGCCCACCGCGAGCGTCGTGCCGAGCGTCGAGAAGAACTCGGAGGCAAAGAATGCGAACAGATAGGGCAGGGCAGCCGCAGTCAGCGCACCGCGAATGTCGAGCTTGAAGGACACCGGCATGATGTCGTGCGGCAGCGCGATCGGAGAGGCCGGCACATGCGTGACGCCGAGCGGCACGCCCACTGCCGCGGCGATCAGGATGGCCCAGAGAATCGCGCCCGGCACGCGGCGCCCCTGCAGCACGACGGCGGCCGCGAGACCGGTCAGCGCCACGAGCGTGCCGGGACGAGAAAAGTCCCCAAGCGCGAGCGCGTTGGTTTTCGCGTTCGCGACGACCATGCCCGCGTTGCGGAACCCCAGCACGGCGATAAAGAGGCCGATCGATGCACCCAGGCTCAGCTTGATCTGCGTGGGAATCAGCCGCACCACGAGACTGCGGGCGCCGAGCAGCGTGAGGACGAGAAACAGCGCGCCCGACACGAAGGCGATGCCGAGCCCCGTTTCCCAGGCGACGTGTTCGGTCGCCGCGAGCGTGACGCCGACGATCACCGAACCGCCGATGCCGGGCCCCACCATGAAGGGCAGATTGGTGTAGAGCCCCATGAAAACGGTGCCGAGCACGAACACGACGATGGTCGACGTCGTGGCCGCGCCGCGGTCCATGCCGCCGGCCGCGAGCAGCGACGGGATCACGACGAGCAGGTAGGCGGCGGCGAGAAACGACGTGATGCCGGCGAGCACCTCGATTCTGGGCGTCGTGTTGCGCGCGCGCAGCGCGAAACGCCGGTCGAGCCAGCCGCCGCCCGGCTGCGCGCTTGCTTCGCGCTCCGGCGGCGCACCGACGTCACGCGGTACGAAAGAGTCCTTGTTCATCGAATGTTTTCTCCTCTTGAGATTCAACCTTATACTGCGGCGCATCGCGTCCTTCCAGCGTCTTTCCGGCGCTCCGCCATGTCCAACCGCTCGTCCCCGCTGCCCGCGCTCACGCTCAGGCAGATCCAGTATTTCGTAGTGCTCGCGCATGCGGGCAGCTTTACGCAGGCCGCCCGCGAACTCGCGCTGACCCAGCCGGCGCTGACCGCGGCGATCCGCCAGATCGAGAACCTGCTCGGCGGCCCGCTGTTCGCGCGCTCGGCCCATCGCCTGACGTTGACCGAAGCCGGCTCGAGCGTGCTGCCGCTCGCCGAACGGCTGCTGAACAACGCGCGCGGCACCTTCGACGACATGACGAGCACCTTTGCCGAACACGCCCAAACCGTGCGCATCGGGCTGATTCCGTCGGTTGCAGGCCGCCTCATGCGGGCCCTGACGACGCTCGGCGAGCGGGACCCGTCCTTGCGTTTCGTTGTTCAGGACCTTCCCAACAGCGCGCTGCTCGAAGCCATTCGCGAAGGCCGCGCCGATCTGGGCGTCGGCGTGCACGAACCGGAAGTCGTCGACACCGACGACATGCTGCAATATCAACCGCTCTTCGAAGACGAGATCGTGGTCGTCGTGCGGCGCGACGATGCCCTGGCCAGGCGCCGGTCGGTGGACTGGAGCCGGCTGATCGACCGCCCGCTGGCCGTATTCGTGCGCGGCAGCGTGAGCGACGCGCTGCGACGCACCGGCATGGCCGAGAATCTGCGCCTGACCGTGAGCTACCGCATGGAGTACACCGAATCGCTCTATGCACTGGTGCGCAACGGTCTCGCGGTCGCGGTGCTGCCGAGCCTCTACACGATGCATCTGCACGATCCGGAACTCATTGCGATACGGCTCGACAAGCCGCGTGTCACGCGCGCCATCGCCCTGATCTCGCTGGCGGCCGCCGACCGCGGGCCGCACGTGCGAACCTGCCACGAGTGGATTGCCGCGAACTTCTGAGCGCCACTATACGGATTCGCAGAATAAAAAATAATTTTGTTTTTTTATGGGTTCGAAGATTGAATCTATAGAGGGGTGTTCCGTCTGGCACGGCACGCCTGGGCACCGGGCGGCAACCGCTAGAATAAAATTAATCTATAGACGGATAAGAATAATAAGTTTTTGTTTTTCTTCCGGCCTGCATACACTGCGGACAAATCGACGATTCGGTGGCCGGCAATCCGCATGGTCCCCCGAAGCAGGCAAGCGGTGCGCGCGCATTGGAGAAATAAAGTAGGTGTCCTGTTCAAATGGCGTTTCATACCATCGGCGCGCGCTTTCGATCCGGTTCGACCAAAGCCAAATCACACCAAAATGGGGATCTCTTGTATGAAAAAGTGGCTTTTCTGCGCCGCCGTGCTGGGCGCGTCCAGTGCCGCCTACGCGCAAAGCAGTGTGACGCTGTACGGTCGCATCGATACGGGACTGCAATATCAAACCGGCATGCCGCAAGGCAACGCATTCACCATGGAGAGCGGCAACTGGGACTCGCCGCGCTTCGGCATGATGGGCACGGAAGACATCGGCGGCGCAACGAAGGTGGTGTTCAAGCTGGAGGCCGGCTTCAATTCGCTGAACGGCGGCATCGGCAGCACGCTGTTCAGCCGCGAGGCGACGGTTGGCTTGGCCAATGACACCTGGGGTACGTTCAAGGTCGGCAATATGGGTGCCTATGAGCTTCAGCAGGACAGTTTCGACCTCGACCCGCAGTTGATGATGCTCTACGGCATCCAGACGCTCGTGCGCGGCCGTAACTGGTCGACGGCGTCGAACGGCCTCGAATACGCGTCGCCGCTGCTCGGCGGTCTGCGCGTCAAGGGGCAGTACGACCTGACGAACAGCACGACCTGGAATGCCGGCAATCCGGGCAGCGGTCCTGGGCAACTGGGCGGTGCGCAAGGGCGCTCCGGCGGCATCGAGTTGACCTACGACACCGCCAGCGCGCACCTGATGGCGATCTACGACGAGATCCGCGACAGCAACGGGCAGTTCGACAACGTCTACGTGAACTCGCGCTCGATCATGGCGGGCGGTACATACAGGATCGGAGCGGTGACGCTCTACGGCGGCTACCAGTTGCTCGACGCGCCGCAGGCTTCGAACGAGGGCTATTTCGGTGACGGCGCGCCCACCTCGCTGCCGGCGGGTACGTCGCCGCCGACCCAGGCTTCGCAGGAGTGGTTGGGCGCGCGCTGGTACGCCACGGCAGCGACCTCGTTGGGCGCCGCCGTATATCACACCAACGCGAATCACGGCAACGGCAACGCCACCCTTTACACGTTGACGGCGACGTACTCGGTTTCCAAACGCACGACGTTCTATTCGGAAGTGGCGACCGTGCGCAACAGCGCGACCTCGAACATCGGGCTTGGCGACGGGTATAGCGATCCTTATGGCGCAAACGGCGTCGACGATTCGGCGAGCGCGACGACGAACACGCGTACCAATCCGAATTTTGGCGGGTCGCAGACGGGTGTGTTCGCGGGGGTGGTTACGCGGTTTTAATCGCGTGTTCCAGATTTGCGCGTAGTGACATGGTGGGAGCCGCCGGGGTTTGATTCGCGGCTCTTTCTGTTTCGGGCTTTTCTTGTTCGCACCATTTACCACGAGGCTGGCGCGATGCCGCTCGCGTAAAGCCGCGTCACGCATCCTCGACCATCTGCATGCGATCGATCGCGGCTGCCATGAGGGCGCGCGCGATGCCGTCGAGCCGCTGATCCACCAACAAGGTCGCCAGCCCGTGCACGTAGGCCCCATGCCGCCGTCATCGCGATGGCCTGCGCGGTGTCGATAGGGGGACCGGGGCGGCGCAGGCAGCGGGGTCCGTGACCTCGTCGAATACGCCCGCGAGCGCGCGCGCCGACACCTGCCGCGCGCACGAGCGAGGGCCGCTCTTGATCGAGCAGCTCGTTGCGCGACATAAGCCGGAAAGGATCCGGATGGCCAGCCGCGAAGTCGACATAGCCCTGCGCCGCAGCTTGCCCGGCTTGATTCTGATGTGATGGACGACTCCCGCAACCCAGCGAACACTCAGAATGATGATCTCCCGATCAAAAGACGTCCACCGAACAACTCATCCAGACTCTCCAGCTTGCTCATTGCGGGTCGTCAGTTCGTTTTGCTCCGACAACGCTAACCGGTTCGCCGTCCCTATTTGCACCAGAGCGTTCTGAGCGAAGCCTACGTACCGGACGTGGTGTCGTCGAAGAAATTCAGCAGATCCATGACGGTTTTCTTGCTGACGCGCAGTTCCGGGCCGAAGCGGTAGTTCACCACGCATCCGTCGAACACCAGCACGAGAAATTCGACGAAGCGTCGGCGCCGCGCAGCGTCAGCGCGCAGGCCCGGCATGGCCGACTTGATCAGCAGATCGAGCCGCTGCATGAGCCAGGTGACAAGGCTCCAGTCGTGCTCGTCCGAGACTGCCGTGGAGAGTGCCTGGATCAGGTTGTTACTGAACCCGTTGTCGGCCGCGGGCAACTCGCGCAGGAGGCCGTCAAGCAGAACGCGCAACTGCTCGCGCGGCTGCTGCGCAGCGCTCACGCGGGCTTCGAGCAGCGCGACCTGGGCCTCCAGCCACACTTTATAGACGCTGAAA